>JAZSJF010000317.1:0-2982 GCA_045534195.1 Clostridia bacterium
ACTATAACGGAAACAAATTTTCCGTTGTGGATTACGGTGCAATCCTTACTGAGGCTCATACTGAGGTCAAGCACAGACTGAAAATTATATATGACGAACTTACCCGCATTCTTACACAGTACAACCCTGACTATATGGCTATAGAAGAACTTTTTTATAACAACAATGCAAAAACAGTAATCAATGTAGCCCAGGCAAGAGGTGTGGCACTTCTTGCAAGTACCAACAGAAATGTGGAAATATTCGAATACACTCCGCCTCAGGTAAAAATTGCAGTATCAGGATATGGCAGAGCAGACAAGAAACAGATTCAGCAAATGACAAAAATGATACTCAATTTAGAAAAGATTCCAAAGCCTGATGACACTGCGGATGCACTTGCAATTGCCATTTGCCATGCACATTCTTTCAGACTGAAATCTCTTGATTACAGAGGTTAAAAATCACCTTCAAGGAGAAAAATTATGTTTAGTTATATCAAAGGAAATCTTGCATATTCGGGACTGAATCACGTTGTACTTGATGTGAACGGTATAGGTTTCAAAATCTACACTTCACAGACAAGCATAAACGAAGCCGCTTCCCTTACGGATAAAACAGATGTGACATTCCACACATACCTGTACATAAAAGAAGGTATAATGGATTTGTACGGATTTTATTCAAAAGAAGAACTGGAACTTTTTGAAATGCTTATATCCGTATCAGGTGTAGGTGCAAAGGGCGCAATAGCAATACTCTCGGTTGCATCTTATCAGAAAATAAGCGTAAGTATTGTTACGGGTGATGCAAAGTTTATCTCCCGTGCTCAGGGTATCGGTTCAAAAACCGCTCAGAGAATCTGCCTTGAACTTAAGGACAAAATCTCAAATGACGCTCTTGTATCATCAGGAGAAGAAGATATACAACCAAACATTGTCAATATGGATTCAAGAAAAGAAGCAATCAGTGCTCTTATGGCGCTTGGATATTCCAAGCAGATGTCGGAAAAAGCGGTACTCAAGACAGATTCCGCCATTGATAAGGTAGAAGATATAATCAAAGCCGCGCTGAAATCTCTTATGTAAGGAGAATGAAAAATGGATAACGAAAGAATAATCACTGCAGAACTTACAGACTGTGACTGCGATATAGAAACCAGTCTTCGTCCGAGAAGTATCGCAGACTACATAGGACAGAAAAAAACTATAGAAAATCTCTCAGTATATATAAAAGCCGCAAAGGACAGAAATGAACCACTTGACCATGTTCTCCTTTACGGCCCTCCGGGACTTGGAAAAACAACTTTGTCAAACATTATTGCAAACGAAATGGGTGTAAACATCCGCATCACATCCGGTCCCGCAATAGAAAAACCGGGTGATCTTGCGGCAATCCTTACAAACCTTTCAGAGCACGATGTACTCTTTATTGACGAGATACACCGTCTGTCTGCAAGTGTGGAAGAAGTATTGTACCCTGCTATGGAGGACTTTGCACTTGATATCATCATAGGCAAAGGCCCTGCAGCAAGAAGTATAAGACTTGATCTGCCAAAATTCACACTGGTAGGTGCAACCACAAAAGCGGGGAATATGACAAATCCTCTCCGTGACAGATTTGGCGTAATAGAAAGACTCGAACTCTACTCCACTGAGGAACTTATAGAAATCGTAAACCGTTCTGCAAAAATCCTCAATGTAAAAATCACACCTTCAGGTGCAAAGGAAATCGCATCCCGTTCACGAGGAACGCCGAGAATTGCAAACAGACTTTTAAAAAGAGTGAGGGATTTTTCTCAGGTACTGTCAGACGGCACAATAACCGATGAAGTGGCTGATATTGCTCTTTCAAAAATTGAAATTGACAAAATCGGTCTTGACCGGACAGATGCAAATATGATAAAGACTATGATCACTCATTTTAACGGCGGTCCCGTAGGACTGGATACATTGTCCGCATCAATAGGCGAAGATGCAAATACTATCGAAGATGTATATGAACCATATCTTCTCCAACTTGGTTTCATAAACAGAACACCGAGAGGAAGAGTGGTAACAAAAGCCGCATATGAGCATTTTGGTATGGAATTTCCAAAAGAATAAGGAGAAATTGATAATGAATACCTACCTGTACAATTCTAAATTCGGCAAAGAAATAATGAATACTGCATATTCAGGCATCGGTCTTGCACCAACTAATTCGGCAGAGCATTTTTATCTGGCTTCTCATCTTGGATTTAACGCTCTGAAGGGGGATGTGCGCATAACAAAAGATGACAAACTTATTATGTGTCACGATTCCGGGATAACTGTGGATGACGAGGGATACATAGTTAAATTTGATAAAAATAATTACATAAAATTTATTGATTATGACTATGACTATTTCAAAAAGTATTCGTTCAGAGATTTCTGTCAGCAACTTGGATACAATGCAAAACTCTGCGATTTTGAAACATATGTGAGAATATGCAAAGAAAACGGAAAAATCGTATATATCACTCTCAGAAATGACAAAACTGAAATTGTGGTAGGAGAAGTTCTCAGAATACTAAAAAAATATCATATGACTGAACACTGTGTTATAAACTCCTTCAGTTATGACACAATATCCGAAGTGAGAAAGTATTCAGATACAATCACAGTATCTCAGGTAATAGATCTAAGATTAATCCCTGACAAAGAAACCATAGACAAATTATACGATCTGGGAAATTCAATAATAACTCTGTTTTATTTTGACCTTCCGGAATCATATGATTTGTGGGAGAATTCAAAAGAAATACTTGAATATATCAACGAAAAAGGAATCCCCGTACATATGGCACAGGTAAACCTATACAGAGATTATTCATATCTTATACAGAACGGTGTCCAGGGATTTCACTTAAAAAAAGCCTTCTTCCCATATCAGAAATCGGACATTCAGTTTACCGTCTGTGTAACCGGAGAAAATACAGAATTCGGAAACATCCTTGGCGGTGACAGACTTTGTGCAGAT
>JAZSJF010000244.1:0-2210 GCA_045534195.1 Clostridia bacterium
TTTACGCAAATTCCTATAAAGCAAAAAAGACGGGGATGCAATTTACAACCCCGTCCTGATATTATGATATTATTACTGCAACTTAACACCGTTTACAGCTGTGTTTCCTACAACGATATATGTGTGTGGAAGATCTGCAATCTTAACAGATGTACCATAGTCGATAATCTGGAAATCCTTGATTTCTGTTGTATGAGTTTCACCTGCAAAACGGAAACCGAATGCTTCCATATCCTTGTCGATACCTACAAACGGCATATAACATGTGGTCCAGTCAGAACCGTAAGAAGTACAAGCGAATACCGGCTTTGCAAATTCTCCGGCTTTACCTGCCTGGATAAAGAGTTTTGCATAAGGAGCACCTGATACAAGACGAGCCTTGAATGTAGCCATATACACATTACCCTTTGTAAACATTCCGTTAAGTACCTTCTTTGAAGTACCTGTGAGGGCTGTGTCCTTTTCGCTCTTTGTAGCAGTGATTGTAAGAACTCCATTTGCATCTTTGATATTTTTTCCGTCTGCCATTGTAGCAAGGTCTGCCTGAGTAATAATTACTTTACCGCCTGAAGGAAGTTTGGCATCTGAAACTGTCTGAGAAACTGCCGGTGTTGATGGTGTTGATGGTGCCGGAGCAGATGAACCGCCGCCTGAACCTTCTTTTTCAAACATTACATTATCCATATACATAACGTTGACTTTTCCGCCAAAACTATATCTTACACCTGTAGTCTGACCTACATTCTTGTCTGCTGCTTCAAGTTCAAGTTCAACCTTCTGCCATTCGCCTTTTTTAAGAGTAGCCTTTGTGTTTTTCTTAAATCCGTCTGAATCCTTTGCAGTATATGCAGTAATAGTCATAGTCGCACCGTCACCGTCTGCAAGGTATACCCACATAGATAATTTGTATTTCTTTCCTGCTTCAAAAGGAACCATATCAGCAGGGATATCATTGATTCTTCCCGCTGAAATAGCGCTCTTATATTCACCACTCTGTCCGGCACTGATATCAAGTTTAACAAGATTAGAACCGAAATCACCTGCTGCAGGCGGAGTTGAAATACCTGCATCAGAATATGAAACAACCTTAAACTTACTGTTAGCATTCTGTCCGTCAGTTTTTATTGCCCAGAAATTCATTGCACTGGATGGCGCTGCTGTGCCATCTTCAAATCCTACAACTGCAAGATCTGCCCAACCGTCATCCACAGGAGCAGATGTACCTGTTGAACCACCTGCAGAATCGTCACCTGCAGGATTGCTTGGAGCAGATACTTCACCCTTGATAACTACTGTTCTTGTAGCATCTTCCCAGTTTACTTCGCAACCGAGAGTTTCTGCAATAAATCTTACAGGAACCATTGTTCTGCCTTCAATAAGACGTGCAGGAGCATCGATAGTCACATACTGACCGTTGACCATAGCAACAACCTTGCCAATCTGCAATATAATCTTGCTTGAACCAACAGTGGCTATAACAGACTGTGTCACGCCATCCCATTCAACTGTAGCACCAAGTTCCTCAAAAATACCACGCATAGGAACAAGTGTTCTGTCGTTAATAATAACCGGAGTCACATCAAATGCCTTTTCTTCGCCGTTGATAGTAACTTTGATCTCATCTGCAGCGAATACAGATACGCACATAACAGATGTTGCAATCATAATCACTGTCAAAATAATTGAAAGAAATCTTTTCATTGTTTACTCTCCTTTGTATTTAGTCATATATATGATTATTATATCAAATCATATTAAATAAGTTAATTAACATATGTCACAAAATGAGAGTGAGTTTTTTGTGAAAAATGCACAAAAAACTTCCGCATTTTAATACCAATACCAATTTATGTAAATTATCGTGTTGTTTTCTTATAATTGTGTATTAAACTTAACTGACTTTGCCGAATACACAATTTGGGATGCATCCTCTTTTTTGCATAATATCCGACACAATCTTTCTGAAAGAAACCAAAAAACACCGGGGGTGATTTTTCCTTTACAGTTTTTGCTTAAAAGAAATGTCCTCTCTTTGCAAACTATATATACAAAAATTCTGTCATGGGCAAATAAAAAAAGAAAACATTGTACATCTCTGTACAATGTTTTCCCGTTATATCATTTATTTATTTTCTGCAATTATAGTAGATGGCAATTGTTCAAATTTCACACTTGAACCATAGTTGATAATCTGGAAATCTTTGATTTCT
>JAZSJF010000130.1:0-6840 GCA_045534195.1 Clostridia bacterium
GCAGAACTCTTGTTCCTATGAGAGGAATTTTTGAGGCACTTGGAGCAACAGTTTCATGGGATGAAGCTTCCAGGACAGCTTCCGGAGTCAAGGGTGACACTAAGGTCGTTCTTAAGATTGACGATGTAAATGCAAGCGTTAATGACAAAGCTTTTCCTCTTGACGTTCCTGCAACAATACTAAATGGCAGAACACTTGTACCTGTCAGATTTATTTCTGAAGCTATGGGGTGCAATGTAAATTGGGAAGCAGCAACAAAAACAGTAATCATTAATTCCAAACCAAAAATGGCAAAGCTTGTGTCTGAAGTTCACAGACCTGTTCCTACAGAATTTACCACATCAAGCAGTATGGACGATATGATGTATTTCAATCCTCCGTCAATTGAAGAACAGGAAAAAGTATACAAAGAAGTGCGTAAGCTTGGAGACGTTGTATGCTCTACAGAGGAATTTATGAGTAAGCTTACTCCCTTTGACAGCAAGACTGATAATTATGCAAACTATGGTTCGTATGAAGTGGTGGATGTTAAGGATATGGAGTTTACACAGGCTCTGAGAATCACCTGTACAAAGGTAGCAAATCCATCTGCAAACTTCATAGTAAGAACCGGTGCGACTACAGAAAGAGTACCGGGAGAGGGGCTTCCGAAGGATGATGTAATGCTTCTTGCCTTCCGTTTCAGAATTATATCAGGCGGAGCACCTGACGGCACCGGTCAGATACAGTTTCAGATAGAAAACCCTGTCGGCTACAGAAAGGCAGTATTCACACTTTGTACTGCTACACCTGAGTGGAATATTATGTACATTCCGTTTACCGGTATAGAAAATGCCACATCAATGGGTATCCGTGCAGGATTCTATGAGCAGGTGGTAGAAATCGGCGGTGTGGAAATTATCAATTTCGGACCGGGATTTGACACAAAGAAACTTCCTGCCACATCTTCCGAATTCCCTGAACTTAAAAAAGGTGCTCAGTGGAGAGAAGATGCCATCAAGAGAATCGAAGAAATCAGAAAAGGCGATTTTTCTGTTATCGTAAAGGACAAGGATGGAAACATCATTCCTGATGCACAGGTGGAATTTGATATGTTTGAACATGAATTCCAGTTCGGTACCTGTGTAAATGCATTTGTTACTACCGAGGACTATGCAAAGCATCTGAGTATAAACTATAATGCATCTACTACAGAACATGAACTTAAATGGGGACCGTATTCAGACAATCCTTCAAGAGCACAGGAAGAGGTTAAACTTACAAAGGAAGCAGGTATCAAATATTTAAGAGCACATTCTATGATTTTTGATACAAATGCAAAGGTAAATATGCCTGCTGTATTCCGTGAAGGCAAGGCGAAGGATTACACAAGAGAACAGGTGCTTGATATCTTTAAAAAGCATATAGAAAATGTGTTTATAAATGATATGCCTGATTCATTTACAGATTGTGACGTTGCAAACGAAATCATAAGATGCCGTTATTTGAGATCTGTATTCAGCAAAGACGGCAAGGAGATTCCTTTCGGACTTTATGAAAAGTCACCGTCCCCGGATTGTACATTCGAAGACAATACAATGTTTGTTGATTATTATAATATTGTAAGAGAAGCAACAAAAGGTAAGGTTGACCTTTGGTACAACGAAGCAGGTGACGTATATACCGACAGATATTTCGAATATCTTGATACATTTGAGGCACTTGGTGTAGATTATGACGGATTGGGAATACAGTCCCATTATGACGGAGCACTTAAGATGCCTACAGAACAGATTGCATTATACAACAAACTTTCCAAATACGGAAAGAAACTTAAAGTAACAGAGTATTCATGTTCCACCGCCGATGAAGCAGTACAGGCAAACTTCACAAGAGATACAATGATTGCATGCTTTGCACAGCCTGAAATGAACGGATTCCTTATGTGGGGATTCTGGGACGGTTACAACTACGAGGCATACGGCCCAATGTATTATGCAGACTGGACTCTTAAGCCATCAGGTAAGGTTTATCAGGATCTTGTTTACAACAAATGGTGGACAAAGGAAGCAAAGGCAACGATGGATAAAGACGGAAAAGCCACAATCCGCGGTTTCTACGGTGACTATGATGTGACAGTTACTGCCAACGGACGGACAAAGACTGTGATGGCCGCATTCCACAAAGGATATGACAACGTCCTTGAAATAACACTTGATTAAGGAGAAAAATATGAAAAAACTACTTTGTGTGATTCTTTCACTTGCACTCATTATATCATCTGCAACAGTAATCAATGTAAGTGCAGACAATGTGGATATCAACAGTGCAAAAATTTATTCCTTTGATGATTTCTGGAATAATAAGATTTTTGGCGTATATGAAAACGAAAGTGGAACTTATGAATATAAGGAAAATGCCGACGGAAAATATCCCAGAACAATAGTGGTGGACACAGTTCGTCTTCCTCAGTCGGGAAACGGTGCTATGCTTGGCGGAAAAACACTTGATCCCTCAAAGATAGCAAACGACGACACAGGTCTTTTCAAGATTGTATTCCGCAAATTATCGGGTGAAGGCATCTTTAAGGTTCAACTTCAGGACCCGCAGTGGATTAAACCATTGTTTAAGGAAGTAAAGGCAGAAGAAGAGTGGACAACAGTATATGTGCCATTTGTATTCATTCCCGATGCTACCGGCCTTGCTATAAGAACGGCACTTCATATTCAGAAGATAGAGGTTGCAGAAGTATCAATATACAATTTCAAAAATACTATATCTTCACCTGCTCTCAACCTCTATACCAAAGAACAACTTGATGCTCTTACCGAAAGAGGCGAACTTGCAGATCTGGGTGATGCAGAAAAGTTAAAGTTTGAAGAGGCTTATGCCAAAAAACAGCCCCTTCCCGAACTTACCAATCCAAAGCCTGACAAGATTACCGTTAAGGTCAATGAAAACGAACTTGACTTTGATGTTGCACCAACAATTATAGATGGAAGAACTCTTGTTCCTTTGAGAAAGATTTTTGAATCTCTTGACTGCAGTGTTGACTGGGATGATGCTACAAAGACAGTTACTGCAAAAAGAGGAGATAAGGAAATCAGACTTACCATTGGTTCAAAGGTGGCTTATATAAACGGAGCGGAAGTTACACTTGATGTGGGGGCACAGATTATCGACTCCCGTACACTTGTACCTGTAAGATTTATCTCCGAAGCACTTGGAGAAAAGGTAGAGTGGCTTGATCCGTACAAAATGGTAAAGATTACTTATAAGAATGAAAACGGACTCTATAAAGGACTTGCACCATTGGTAAGTGATTTTCACAGACAGGTGCCAACAGAATTTACAAAGTCAAAAGACCTTTCTGATGTGTTCTATTTTGGCGAAGAGGATTCAGCCAAAGGTGCAGACCTGTCATCGGGCGGTGTACAGTTTGGTGGAAACGAACTTCTTGACACTGCCTCAGGTACAGGGGAAAAGACTACCATTACAAAAACTGCAGAGGGTACATATATCATAGATGTGCCGGCAGCAGTTGAACCTGTAAGCAGTGCAGTAGTAAGTGTAGGTGCTTTTAAGGATGCACTTTTGAATAACACATCCACAGGTGATGTGTGTGTAATGTCTTTCAATATAAGAACTCTTTCAGGCGGCAACGAAAAGGGTGTAGGTAAGATTACCGCACAGATTCAGGGCGGGCCGCAATTTGCAAAGACACTTTTTGAGGATGTCAGTGCCACAAGTGTATGGCGTCCGATAAAACTTGCATTTTTGTCTGATACAGTAATGTGTCATCTTGCATTCAGAACAGGTCACTATGCACAAAAACTTGAAATTTCCGATTTCAAGGTGGTAAACTACAAAGATACAATCAAAAAGAGTGATGTTGTTTCTGCAGGGGATTATATTTATCAGTATCCTCAGGGTGCACAGTGGAGAGAAGACGCTTATAAGAGGATTGAAGAATTGAGAAAAGGCGACTTCAGGGTTGTAGTCAAAGATAAAGAAGGAAATGTAATTCCCGATGCAAAGGTAACATTTGATATGTTTGAGCACGAATTCAAGTTCGGTACAGCCCTTACATCAGGTGTTGCCCTGGAAAATGACAAAACCGAAGCAATCAAGGTTTCAGAAAACTTCAATGCAGTATCAGAATCAAGTTTTCTCAAGTGGGAACTTTACCTTAAGAATCTTGGCGCTGCAAAGAGAAATATGGATGCGGCCAAGAATGCAGGTGTCAAATATTTCAGAGGTCATTCTCTTGTTTGGGAAGTTAAGGACAAAACCGGCTCAGGCAACAGAATGGTTCCTGAATACATAGACGGACTTATGACAAGCAAAGAACTTGTTGACAAGGAAGTAAAGGAATGGATTGATTATCTCACCGAAGAATACAGAGGATATGTGTATGAGTGGGATGTATTCAATGAAATTGTAGGACATACCAAATTCAGATCACTGTACGGCGACGGTATGCTTATTGACTGGCTCAACTGGACAAAGGCAAAGGATCCTCAGGCAAGACTTTATTATAATGACTGCTACGATTCACCGTTGAGCAAATCCCACGAGCAGATGTTCGAAAAGATGGATTTCCTCTATAAGAACAATGCTCCACTGGACGGTATCGGTCTTCAGTCCCATTATGAAGGGGACATTGCCGCACCACAGGATGTGTATAATGTATACGAAAGAATTGCGAATAATTATAACTACAGAATTTCCGTTACAGAATTCTCCAGAAGTGACGAAGATGAGGTTACACAGGCAAGTTACCTGAGAGATATGATGATAATGGCATTCTCACACAGAAATGTGGATTCATTCTATATGTGGGGATTCAGAGATAAGACACTGTATCCGTCATGTCCTCTTTATACTCTGGACTGGCAGCCGAAACTTGGACTCAAAGTATGGCAGGATCTTGTCTACAATAAGTGGTGGACAGATAATGAGGTTGCAACAAGCGGAAACGACGGTATGGCAACAATCAGGGGTTACTACGGCGACTACGATGTAACTGTAGAGAAAGACGGCAAGACAAAAACTGTTATGGCAGCATTCCATACAGGATATGAAAATGTTCTTGAGATAGTTCTCGATTAATAAATACAAAGAGAGGGTGGGATTTATTTCCATCCTCTTTTTGTATTTTGTTATGCGGGATGTTCTTTTGGTGTCGAAATTGGCAATCTGTATTGAATTTGTCATTGACCTTTATTTATGAGTGATATATACTTAAAGTGTATATTTTTATAAAAACGGAGGGTTTTTAAATGAAAAAGTTATCAGCAGTTTTTCTTGCATTGGTAATTATCATTTCGTCATTTTCTGCAGTAAATGTATTTGCAGCAGATGAAATCAAGGTAAGTATCAATGACAAACTTCAGACCTATGATCAGATGCCTGTTATTATTGAAGGCAGAACACTTGTGCCTATGCGTGCGATTTTTGAATCATTGGGTGCATCTGTTGAATGGGCAAATGAAACAAAAATGGTTACAGGTACAAAAGGGGATACAGTAGTAAAAATACAGATCGGAAAAACTACTGCCATCGTAAACGGCAAAGGACAGAAACTTGATGTTCCTGCTCAGATCGTAAATGACAGAACAATGGTTCCTGCAAGATTTGTTGCAGAAGCACTGGGTTGCGAAGTCGGTTGGGATGCAGACACAAAGACAGTTCTCATTAAGTTTGAGGGAACAGTGAACGAAACCAAGACAGAAGAACCAAAAAAAGAAGAGTCATCTTCAACAGAGATTACATATCCTTGCGTACTTCTTTCAGAAGCAAATATGTCAAACCTTGGTATCAATCCTGAAGCAGGTACTGCAGAATTCAAAGATGGTATCCTTACTGCAGATGTTACAAAGACTCCTGAAAAGCAGACAGACCTTAATGTTAACTTCAAAGACCGTCTTGACGGTAAGTTGAAAGATGGTGATGTTTGTCTTATCAAATTCAAGGCAAGACTCATTTCAGGCGGTAAAGATGGAAAGGGTATAGTTAAACTTCAGGTTCAGAATCCAAGCAAATCATCAGAAAAATCCTTGTTCCAGGAAGCAACATTCGGTACAGACTGGACAGAAGTTTTAGTTCCATTTGCGGCTAAAGAAAGCACAACAGCAGTAGGTATCAGATGTGCAATGACTGTCCAGAAGATAGAAATTGATGAATTTGAATTTATAAACTACGGAAACACAAAGACTGTAGATGAACTTAAATCAGGAGATATTACACCTGTTGCACCGTCTGTTACACCTTCAACCGGCTCAGCAGAAGGAACACCTGTTCTTTCAAGTGTCAATATGAAGGATATGGTATATGTAGCGAAAGCAGGTACAGTTACAAGCAAGGAAGGTCTTATTGAAGCAAATGTAACAAGTGAAACAACCACACAGACAGATGTGTATGCTTATTTCAAAAAGACTCTCAACGACAGAGCAAAAACAGGTGATGTTTGTCTTCTTACATTCAAGGCAAGACTTCTTTCGGGCGGTAAGGACGGCAAAGGTATTGCCAAGGTTCAGATTCAGGGAGACAAAACCAACAATTACAAAAAGACAATTTTTGAAGAAGTAACATTTGGTAATGACTGGACAGAAATATCTCTTCCTTTCACACATGAAGAAGGATGCAATACTGTAGGTATCAGATTTGCACTTGCGATTCAGAAATTAGAAATAAAGGATGTCAGTCTTGTTAATTACGGTACAACCAAAAAGGTAGGAGAACTTACAAAGAAGGTTAACTAAGCGTAATTAAAGGGGATGCTTAATGCAGTATAGCATCCCCTTAAAATTTTTTTAAAAAATTTTAAAATTTCTCTTGACTTATTACGAAATTAAGTGT
>JAZSJF010000133.1:0-1634 GCA_045534195.1 Clostridia bacterium
AGAAATATTTCTAAATAGATAGTGAGAGGTGATGTGTAATGGGTATGAATGAAACTTTAAAGGCAATATCGGATCCTGTAAGACGAGATATCCTTCAGATGCTTAAGAAGGGGAGAAAATCGGCAGGAGAAATAGCAGAACATTTCGACCTGACGGGAGCAACCGTTTCGTATCATCTGGCAAAACTTAAACAGGCAGACCTTATTGCCGAACAAAAAAATAAAAATTTTATTTATTATGAACTTAATGCTTCAGTATTTGAAGAAGTCCTTACATGGATTTATGATTTGGGCGGAAAGGGATGAATATGAGTATGAAAAATATAAAATGGGAAAGTTTGATTATGACCTGGCTTGTGATTCTTTTGGGGATTATACCCGGTATTGTTTTCTGGAATGAACTTCCGGAAAGTGTGGCAATTCACTTTAATATTCACAATCAGGCAGATGGTTTTTCTTCAAAGGGTTTTGCGGTATTCGGTTTGACATTGATGATGGTTGCATTACAGGCAGTATGTTGTATTATAACTGATATCAATTCTCACAAACACGGAGAAAGGGCCAAGTTTGAAGCAGTAGTAAAATGGATACTTCCGGTTATGACTATTGTATTGCAGATAATTACCGTAGGATACAATGTGGGGATGAATATAGACATAAGAAAAGCCGTTGCGGTTATAGTAGGTTTGATGTTTGTTGTAATGGGTAATTATATGCCAAAATTTGATTATATAAAAAATTACAACACTGATACACAAAAAGCGAGAAAAATAAACAGAGTTATCGGTTTTGAAATGGTCATTATGGGGCTTTTGGCAATAGTAACTGCATTTTTGCCATCATTATTTACGATTATATGGTTGTTTTCCCTGATACCATATGCTCTGATAAACACTGTCTATATATATGTAATGGTCAAAAAGGGATGATTGACAGTGTATTTTTCTTTTGATATAATCTCATTTGTTACGAGGTGACCTACATGAATGCAGAAAAAATTATATATGACAGTTTTTTGAAATCTTTTGAGCAGAAAAATATCGGAAATGTGGGATGCGAACTTGAATTTCCTCTTGTAAATACCAAAAAGAAGGATATTGATGTAAGTGTAGCAAGAGGACTTCTTACATTTCTCATTGAAAAACACGGTTTCAAAACTGATATAGAAGAAAACGGAGTAATTTTGTTTGTTACAGACAAAAACGGAGATTGTGTATCCTATGACAATTCATACAACAACATTGAATTTTCTATGATGTATTCAGATAATCTTCTTCATATCAAAGAGAGATTTGACAGACTTTTTGGAATAGTATCAGAATACTTTGAAGAGTTTTCGTACAAAATGGTGGGACAGGGGACAAATCCCAACAAAAAATATATTACCCAAAATTCTGTTCCTTTTTCTACCTATGAAATGGTGGATAAGTTTCTCAAAATGAATACCGATAGTGATAAGTGTGCCGATTTTCCTGCTTATCTTTCCAGTGTGCAGACACATCTTGATGTAAATATAGAAGATTTGCCATTTGCATATACTCTTTTTAATAAACTTGATTTTGCAAGGGCAATGCTCTTTTCTGATTCCCCGTCTTTTGATAAGTCAAAGATTATCTGTTACAGAGATATATTGTG
>JAZSJF010000016.1:0-2010 GCA_045534195.1 Clostridia bacterium
AGGCATAGATACAAGGAAAATGAGTTCTGAAGTAGAACTTACGATGCTGAGTTCATTCGCTCAGGAAGAATCAATATCAATATCAAAGAATGTAACAGTCGGAATCACACATAGAATGATGGATGGAACTTATGTCTATTCAAAAGTGGGATACGGATTCCGAAAAGAAGGTACAAAAATAGTTGTACATGAAGAAGAAGCAAAATATGTAAGATTGATGTTTGAAATGTGCATTCAAGGGAAGACCATATACGAAATAAGAGATGAACTGATAAGAATAGGTGCCAGAAAAACCGATGGAACAACTGATTGGAAAGAAAGCGCTGTCAAGTTCATAATAAAGAATAGAATGTATATGGGCGATGCACTCCTTCGAAAAACCTATAGCGAAGGATTCCCGTTCAAAAGAAAAAACAACTATGGTCAAAGAGACCAATTCTACATTACTGATTATTGCCCTGCAATAGTAAGCAGGGAAATTTTTGCACAGGCAAATCAAGTAATGAAACTCAGAAAAATAAGTAGTGCAGAGAATAGATACGATGGCTTATTCAAAAGAATGGTCTTCTGCAGTATATGCGGAGAATCAATGAAGAGAACGGAGTACAACAGTGGATGGAATTGCCATAACCATTCTGGAAGAGGAAAAAATTCCATAACCGATGAAATGATAAGACAGGGATTCATAGCTTGCTACAATAAGCTATACCTCAACCGTGACAATGTACTGACTCCAGTCATAAATCTCGCACAAGAATATAAATCATGGCAAAGCCGAACAAATTATAAATTGGAAGAAATCAAAAATAGAATAGCGCAAATTACAGAGCAGGTTCTAATCATCAAAAAACTTGAAGCACAAGGATGTATGGAACCTGCTATTTATATGCAAAAAAGTAGTGAACTTAATAAAGAAATCACACAACTCAAGATGGAGAAGAAGTATCTGACAGGCAATAACGAATGTGATAGGCTCATAAAACAAACAACATCGCTTCTCAGAATAATTGAGACCGCAGGACCGATAGCAGAATTCGATGAAGGTATATTCAAAGCTATGGTTGCAAAAATATGGAATTCAGAAGATGAAATCACATACGAACTCATAAATGGAACGAACCTGAAAATCAAAAAGGAAGAGGTGTAGAGTATGCGAAGAACTGCAAAATTTGGATATACGGTAGAAAGCACAGGTGTAGAGATTGTTGAGGTAGAAGCTGCCCTGATTGTAGGATTATACAGTGAATACCTTGATGGAAAACTGTCAACATGCAAACTTGCAAAGAAACTCAATGAACAAGAAATAAAATATTATGAAAATGGAAATGAGTGGAATACCAAGGCAGTATCCCGTGTTCTTAAAGACAAAAGTTATACAGGCGAAGGTGATTATCCGCAGATAGTAGATGAAGAAACCTACCGAAGAGTACAGGACCTACTTGCTTCAAGAGCGCATCATATAGCAGAAGGTGAAGGCCCATATGCAGAGGTGTTCAAAGCGAAAATGAGATGCCCGGTATGCGGAAGTCCCATAAAAAGAAATGCATGGCAAAAGGGTAATAACGAAAAGATAATCATGCGATGCTCAAACAAGGAATGTGAGGGTTTCAAGGTCCTAACAAAACAAATGGACATCGAAGAATATATCAAGAGCATCTTCGTAAGGGCTATCGAAGATGAAGGAATCTTAGAACCACCGACACCAGAGCCAACTGATATATCCAGAGACAAAGAGATGATAAAAATGACCAACGAACTGAGATTTAAAATGCAAAATCAGGATATAACAGAAACAGAAATAATAAAAGGCATAAATGAAATTGCATCTGAGAGGTTCAGTGCATGCTCATCCAGTGACAATACAGAAAGAACAAAACTAATAAAAGAAAAGATTATCAGCAGTAAAGGTCAGTCAAGAATTAAGGCTGAAACAATAGGGGAGGTAGTCCAAAGAATACTGCTTGCACCAGACCAAACAGTAGTCGTCAGACTTCAAAATGGAATGGAATT
>JAZSJF010000318.1:0-1626 GCA_045534195.1 Clostridia bacterium
GTATTTACCGTAAGATGTATACACAAAACAAAACACTTGACCAGATTTATGACCTTTTTGCAGTAAGAATCATTACTGATAATCTGAGTGACTGCTACACGGCCCTTGGTCTTGCCCACGAACTTTATACTCCTATGCCGGGAAGGTTTAAGGACTATATCGCTATGCCCAAACCAAATATGTATCAGTCCCTTCACACAACGGTCATCGGCCCTCAGGGTAAGCCTTTTGAAATCCAGATAAGAACAAAAGAAATGCACGAAATCGCAGAAAACGGTATCGCCGCTCACTGGAAATACAAAGGAATTCAGGCAAATGACGACAGTATAGAATCAAAACTTTCATGGATAAGACAACTTATCGAAATCCAGTCGGACACTGACGATGAAGAAGAATTTCTGAAAGCCATAAAGATAGATTTGTTTACAGATCAGGTGTTTGTATTCACACCTAAAGGAGATGTAATCAGTTTCCCTGCAGGTGCTACACCCATTGACTTTGCTTTCACCATTCACTCTGCTATCGGATACAAAATGCAGGGTGCAAGAGCCAACGGAAAAATAGTTCCTCTTGATTATCAGATGGAAAACGGTGACATTATGGAAGTCATCACTTCATCATCTGTACACGGTCCAAGCCGTGACTGGCTCAAAATCGTAAAAACCAGTGTTGCAAAAAACAAAATTAACCAGTGGTTCAAAAAAGAAAAACGAGAAGAAAATATCATTGCCGGAAAAGAAGCAGTGGACAGAGAACTCAAGCACAACAATCTGAACATTGCCGATCATCTCAAGGGTGATGCTATCAAGGCAATGTTTAAGCGTTACGGATTTGCTACAATCGATGATTTGTATGCAAGTGTAGGATACGGCGGTCTGCCCGTAGCCAAAGTTGCTGCAAAAATCAAGGAAGAAGCAAAGAAACTTCAGGAAATAAGTGAACCTGTTGTTCCTGAATCAATTGCACCGGCTTCGCCAACACCTTCCAAAGCACAGACATCATCAAGCGGTGTTATCGTATCCGGACTGAGCAATTGTCTTATAAGATATGCCGGTTGTTGTAACCCTGTTCCGGGTGACAACATCATAGGATACATCACAAGAGGCAGAGGTGTTTCCGTACATCGTCAGGATTGCCCTAACATCTCCAATGCATATACAGATCCTGAAGAGAAATCCCGTCTTATTGAAGTAACATGGGCAAAATCAAAGGATACAGTATTTACTGTTACTCTCAAAATTGAGTGTAACGAAAGAGCAGGTCTTCTTCTTGATATTGCACAGGTAATGGCGGATATGAAGACAACCATTCGTTCTCTCAATGCCAGAAATAAGGGCCCTGTAAGTATCATAGATATGACTATGGATATTTCTGACCTTGAACAGGTAAATAAAATTATGAACAAAATAAAAATCATAAGAGATGTAATAGATGTAACAAGAAGTACACAGTAAAGGAGATGTAAAAATACTCCGGAACTTGAAAAATCAATGGTATAATATTACAAAACGAAAGGTACCTATTATGAAAGTTGACACATTATCTCCTGGCGGTCTTCAGACAAACTGCTATTTCCTCATATCTGATAAAACAAATGAAGCGGTAATAATTGACCCTGCAGATCAG
>JAZSJF010000254.1:0-6425 GCA_045534195.1 Clostridia bacterium
GCTATCCTTATCGTAGATGCAGCTCAGGGTATAGAAGCACAAACCCTTGCAAACACATATCTTGCAGTGGATCACGATCTGGAAATTGTGCCTGTCATCAACAAAATCGACCTTCCAAGTGCAAGACCTGAGGAAGTGAAAAGAGAGATTGAAGATATCATTGGAATAGAAGCAGAGGATGCACCGCTTATCTCTGCAAAAAATGGTATTAATATAGATCAGGTGCTTGAAGCAGTGGTAAATCTTGTTCCATCGCCAAAAGGTGATGAAACAGAACCGTTAAAAGCCCTTATCTTTGACTCATACTATGATTCATACAAAGGTGTTATCGTATATGTGAGAATCCGTGACGGCAAACTCAAAGCAGGTCAGAGAATCCGTTTTATGGCAACAGGTACAGAGTTTGATGTGGTGGAAGTGGGATATCTTTCCCCACTTGGACTTATCAAATCAAATGAACTGAAAGCAGGAGAAGTAGGATATATTGCCGCAAGTATCAAGAATGTCCGTGATGCCCGTGTAGGCGACACTGTCACCCTTGCAGAAAACGGGGCAAAAGAACCTCTCCCCGGATACAAAAAGGTAAACCCAATGGTTTATTCAGGTATCTACCCTGCCGACGGTGCAAAATACCCCGACTTAAGAGATGCTCTGGAAAAACTCCAGTTAAATGACGCGGCTCTTACATTCGAGCCTGAAACATCTCTGGCATTGGGATTCGGTTTCAGATGTGGATTCCTGGGACTTCTTCATATGGAAATCATTCAGGAAAGACTGGAAAGAGAATACAACCTTGACCTTGTTACCACAGCGCCAAGCGTTATTTATAAGATTACAAAAACCGACGGAACAAAAATGGATATCGATAACCCTGCAAATCTTCCTTCTCCTCAGGAAATAGAAGAAATGTATGAACCTATTGTTGAAGCATCCATTATGGTGCCTACTGAATTTGTAGGAAATATTATGGAACTCTGTCAGGACAGACGAGGCGTGTATAAGGATATGAAATATATTGACGATACCCGTGTTCAACTCAACTATGACCTTCCGTTAAATGAAATCATCTATGATTTCTTTGATGCGCTCAAATCCCGCACAAAGGGTTATGCATCATTTGATTATGAACTCAAAGGCTACGAAAAGAGCGACCTTGTGAAACTTGATATCCTCTTAAACGGCGATATGGTGGATGCACTTTCATTTATTGTCCATACAGAAAAGGCATATCCGAGAGGAAGAAGAATTGCAGAGAAACTTAAGGAATCCATTCCGAGACAACTCTTCGAAGTGCCTATTCAGGCGGCAATAGGAAACAAGATTATCGCCAGAGAAACTGTTAAGGCTATGAGAAAAGATGTACTTGCCAAGTGTTACGGCGGTGACATCACCAGAAAGAAAAAACTTCTTGAAAAACAGAAAGAAGGTAAAAAGAGAATGCGCCAGGTGGGAACAGTTGAAGTTCCTCAGGAAGCATTTATGGCAGTTCTCAAACTTGACTGATAAAGGTGCGGCTATGAACGAATTTATAACTGTTTCAAAATCAGGATATGTAGAAACAAGAAATTTTGAAAGCAGTCCGTTACCAATATGGTTTTATCCTTTTATGACCAAATATAAGGATACAATTTTTCTGGTAAACAAGCATATGGATACAGAATTTCTGTTTATGGTATCCGGAGAACTGAAAATACATCTGGACAATGATACCTTCATCGCAAAAGAAGGAGATATTGTTGCCATAAACCCCAATGTATTGCACAATATAATCCCACTGTCCCCTTCTGTCACATATCATTGTCTTATCATAGACAGGGAGTTTATTGCATCTCACCATCTTCCCACAGATGAAGTGCATATAAAAGAAGTCATCAATGATAAATTTGTTTTCAAAAAATCAGATGCAATAATATCGCTTCTTGAAAGCGATGACACATATAAAGCGCCAAAAATACACAGTCTGATTCTTGATATGATGATCTGTGTTATGGAAAATTTCGGCAGAAAAAAACAGATAAATCCCAAGAAAAGAATGACTGTCCACGCTGTAGAAAAAGGCATCGGGTATATAAACAATCACTTCAAAGAACAGATTTCTCTTGAGGAAATCGCAGAGTTTGCCGGATACAGCAAATTTTATTTCTCGAGAATATTCAAAGAAACCACCGGCTATCCTCTGTCTGATTATATCAATATGCAAAGGATAAAATATGCCCACAAATTGCTTTCGGAATCTGATATAAATGTAAGCGAGGTTGCTTTCAAATGCGGATTCAAAAGTATATCATATTTTTCCACAACATATAAAAAATATATGGGATATAGTCCATCAAATAAATAATAATAATATCAAAAGGCTCTCGCAAATGGCGAGAGCCTTCACTCATTATAAAAACAATCTTTTTCCCATCTGACTACATTTGCATCTATATACTCCCATATTTTCCGATAATCCTTTTCACCGCGTATTATGTGATCGTGATATGACCTTTGCCAGATATTTGTTCCATATTCCCGGTTGCAATATCTTTTTAGTAAAGAAATAAATTTGGATATTTCGTTATTGTAGGGTGCGGCAATCTCTGACGCACCGTTTTTGTAATCTGTAATATTTAAAATCAAGTGAAAATGATTTGGCATTATGACATATTTATCTACATTCATATGAGAATATTTAGCATCCATTAAATTAATATTTCTGTCAAGAATCTCTCCATATTCGGATAACATCATTTGCGGTTCGTCGAAATCGCCGAACCCTACAATTCTGCCTAACAAATGCTTTTTGTCTGTCACACATACTGTAATGAAATACATCCCCGGCGTTGAATAATCATATTCCTTTAATCGTGTTGGTTTTCGTTTTGGTAATTTCATACTATTATTTTATTTCCTGTTCTAAATCATCAAATTCTTTTGTTGAAAAGAATTCTCCCAACGTAATTTCCAATCCGTCACAAAATTTCTTAATTGTTCTTATAGATATATCTCTTCGTGATTTATCCATCATACTGTATGCAGTAGATGGTGTTACTCCTGATACATTTGCAAGTTCATTAATTTTCATATTTCTTTCAGCACAAAGTTCATTAAACCTTTTCACTATCGCATCTTTTACATCCATTTTAAAACACCTCATAAAGATATTTTAAAGTAATTTACATTTTTGCGTATACGCACTTGCGTAATTCATAAATATATGCTATACTTGTCTCGTGAATAATATTCACAAAATAAAATTTGGAGGTTAAATAAAATGAAGAAAAGATTGCAAGGATTGATTGCAGGTGTACTGATAGGTACATTACTTACAAGCGGAGTAGTTTTTGCAAAACAAATCAGTGAAACAGCAGAATTGTTTTATAACAACATTAAGATTTTCATTGATGGCGGAGAAATAGTGCCTAAAGATGCAAACGGAAATGTGGTTGAACCATTTACAATGAATGGCACTACATATCTGCCTGTTCGCGCTATTTCAAATGCTTTTGGCAAAGATGTAGAGTGGGATGGAGAAACACAAAGTGTTTACATCGGCAAGAAAGATCATACAAAACCGGATAATTACCTGGATAGGATTCAGTATACGACATTTGACAAGACAAATAACGCAACAAACACTCTTTATAAAATAAATGGCTCTATTACTGATTACATAGGTAATACTTATACAAATGGAATGCTTTTTTATACATATACTCAATCTCTATTCCAAGTGCCTAATGCTATTGAAAATGATAGTGATGAAGCACAAATAAAAATAGATTACCCTTTGAATAGTATTTACAGCAGATTTTGCGGAAACGTTGTACTGCCTAAAACTATTAATAGTATTGGTTTAGTTGATGATAAATCCTTTAACGATGGAAAACATGAGGTTGATGTTTATTTGTACGGTGATGGAAAATTAATAAAAAAGATAAACTCTGTAATACCTACGATGCCATTTAAATTTGAAATAAGTGTTAAAGGTGTAAATACATTAACCATTAAAATCAAAGAACATTTCTGTTCGGGAACAGTAAATACATATACAGCCCTCACAGATTTAGCATTATATAAATAATATAAGACATTATAATACGTCCCTACGACAAAAGGCTGAACACAATCGGGTTCAGCCTTTTAATGTTATTGATATATTATTTACTCCAATACACTTCCACTTCCCATGGTTCAAGTTGGCTTCTGCCGTCAAGGAAAGATGAAGTATCTTTATAATTTGTGAGAATTCTCTTCCATTTTTTGTTTCTGATATTTTCGGGAATTTCTACGGTTGTATCCTTTGAAGAAAAGTTTGCAATTACAAGTAATGATTCCTTTTTTGTATTTCTTGTATACATTATTACATCAGAATCATCTTCAAGTTCAAACTTAAGATCGCCGTCTATAATTACATCATATTCCTTTCTCATATCACTTAATTTTTTGTAATATCTGAATATGGAACTTTCACTCTCAAGGTCTTTCTTAAGGTTTATTTCTTTATATCGCGGATTTACCTTTATCCACGGTGTGCCAACAGAAAATCCTGCATTTATACTGTCATCCCACTGATAAGGAGTGCGGGCGTTGTCACGGCTTCTGGGTGCAAGAATATCCAGTGCCTCTTTTGGAGATGTTCCCTTTTCCGTCATGGAATAATAGTCGCCTTTTGTATAGCAGCAGTTATAGTCATCAATACTGTCATATTTCACATTTATCATACCGATTTCCTCACCCTGATACACAAAAGGTGTACCCGGTGTGGTATGGAGAAGTGTTGCCAGAAGTTTTGCAGACTCCACTCTGTATTCCTTCCCGTCGCCATAGCAGGATACTTGTCTTGCACTGTCGTGATTTGACATATGTTGCACTGTCCATCCGCCTTTTGCCTTTACTTCTGCCCAGTTCTTTTCCACTTTTCTGAAATGCTCCGTAGTCATTGACAATATTCCTCTGTGAGAAAGTTGGAAATGATATACCATATCCAGTTCTTCTCTGTCAGGATGAATGTAATCAAGAGCATTCTCATTTGTCACATTGGCACCTTCGCCTACAGTCATACATTTTCTCGGGCCAAACACATTTTTGTACATATCATGGATAATATCGTGAATTCCATCAACATTTGTGCACATAGAGGCATCTACCACAAACCCGTTTCTGTCAAGAGGTCCCGGTGCTTTTTGCGTATCGGGAAATCCCGGCATTTTTTTGAGTCTTGTAAACACATCAAGTCTGAATCCATCTACACCCATATCCAGCCACCAATTGAGCATTTTGTATATGTCCTGTCTTAACTCCTCACATTCCCAGTTTAAGTCAGGCATTTTTTTGGCATACTGATGAAGATAATATTCGCCCGTAGTTTCGTCATATTCCCAGGCAGAGCCATTGCCTTCACGGAAATAACTCCCCCAGTTGTTTGGCTCTTTGCCATCCTTGGGCGGTTGCCATATGTAGTAGTTTCTGTATGGATTGTCCTTTGACTTTCTTGACTCTTTAAACCACTTATGTTCATCTGATGAGTGGTTGAGTACCATATCCATAATTACTCTTATTCCCATACTGTGTGCCATATCCAGAAGTTCTTTAAAATCTTCAATGGTACCGTACACCGGATCAATATCCATATAGTCAGCCACATCATATCCATTGTCCACCTGAGGAGATGTGTATATAGGTGCAAACCATATGCAGTTTATACCCAACTCTTTCAAAACAGGAAGTTTTGACATAGCGCCCTTAATATCGCCTATACCGTCACCGTCGGAATCGCAGAAACTTTTTAAATATATTTCGTATACTATCGCTTCCTTCCACCATTCTCTTGCCATATAACCACACCTTTCTCCTTATTGTTCTGCATTTTAATTATAATGTGGTATATGTGCAAAGTAAATCCAAAATATTGTTCCATATTTTAAATATATTGCCATAAGGAATGCAAAAAGTGCAGAAGTAAAGAACTTTTATTTATAAAATTCGTTATTATGTACAAAAGGGAATGTAAAAACAGATTTACATTCCCCTTTATTCCTCTCACTCTTCTGCTATCTCCTGCTGCACAAGGGTGGATTCATATTTATCTATAATTCTCTCCTGAAGTTTTTCTCTCATTTCCATATTGATTGGATGTGCTATGTCCTTAAATTCATTTTCGGGGGTTTTTCTGCTTGGCATTGCTATAAAAAGTTTGTCCTGACCTTCAATAATCTTTATATCGTGAACCACAAATGAATTGTCAAAAGTGACCGATACCACCGCTTTCATCTTGCCTTCTTCGGACATTTGTCGTATTCTGATATCTGTAATTTCCATTTTTGTTGCCTCCATTTTTAGTATTAACATTATAGTAGGCAAATCGCTGAAATTTTATACAATAAAAGAAATTTTTTATTTCTTATAAAAAAGTGCCCAAGAGCACATCAACCCCCTGACCC
>JAZSJF010000191.1:0-7394 GCA_045534195.1 Clostridia bacterium
CCTGGCTTTTCCGATATTGAGTGAAATAACTCCATTGTCTGCTTTTGACGATTTTGATGTGGATTTTATTCCGTCGGGAACCGGAGAATTTATGTTTCAGAACGGAATTACAAGAACGAAGGCAACTCTTGTGAGAAATCCTCAGTGGCATAAGGACAGAGGATATATAGACAGTGTGGAAGTGTTTTTTGTTGACAACATAGTTACTGCCATGCAGTCTTTTGATGCAAATCTGATTGATGTAATTACAACAAATGAATACAGATGGGGAGATTTCTCACTGGCTGACAATTACAAAACCTATGAATATGAAAATAATGTATATGAATATATCGGTTTCAATTTCAAAAATCCGGCTCTTGCAGGTGTTAATGTGAGAAAGGCTATTTATACTGCAGTGGACAGAGAATATATTTCAGAAGAAATTATGCATTCTCACGCTGAGAGTTCATTCATTCCCGTACAGACCGGCTCTTATTTCTATCCTGCAAAACACAGAGGCAAGATACCTGATAAGGATGTTATATTGTCCCTTCTTGACAGTGATGGCTGGGTAGATGTGGATAATGATAATGTGTATGAAAAAAAGGTGGGAGAGGATACGCTTGATTTATCGCTGAAACTGCTTATCAATTCTGATGAAGCAAACTCTTATTCAATTGCGGAATCTCTGGTTAAATCTCTTGGTGAATATAAGATTTCCCCGGAAATAACAGCCCTTCCTTCTGATGAGTATGACAAAGCATACAATAACGGTGACTATGACCTGATACTTGCAAAGACATATATGGACACAGGAAATTTCCTGAAAAATATGCCGGGAAATCTCAGCGACGATATGAAGAAACACCTTGACGGTATGTGCCGTATAAAGGATGAAGATAAGTTCAAAGAACAGATGGGAGTTTTGTGCGACAGATTTATTGAGGAATATCCTCATGTTCCATTGTTTTTTGAAACATCGGCAATTTTTTTGAAAAATTCAGTAAAGGGTACTCCCAAACCGGCACACAGTTGGGTATATAACGGTATTACAGACCTTTTTGTAAAGACAGATGGTGTAAAAAATGATTAAAATAAAAGAAGCGATAGTTGTTGAAGGTAAGTATGACAAAATAAAACTTTCTTCGCTTTTTGATACACTTATTATAACTACCGAAGGATTTGGTATATTCAAAAACAATTCACTTTGTGAATTTATCAGAAAAATCAGTGTGCAAAAAGGAATAATAATTTTTACAGACAGTGACAGGGCAGGATTTCTTATAAGAAATTATGTGAAAAAGATTGCCGACAAAGGTACGGTTAAACACGCCTATATTCCCGACATATGCGGGAAAGAAAAGCGCAAAGCCCAAAGTTCAAAAGAAGGTTTTCTTGGTGTTGAGGGGATGACAGATGAAGTCATTATAAACGCAATCAGAAGTTGCACTTCAGGCGAAAACACCCCGGATTTGCCTCTTATTACAAAATCAGACTTATATAATGACGGTCTTTCAGGCGGTGAAAACAGCAGAAAACTGAGAGAGTATCTTACAAAAGAACTCTTCCTTCCCAAAAGAATTTCATCAAATATGTTTCTTGACATACTTAATTCGCTTTATACTTATGATGAGTACAAAAAAATGATAGAAGATTTTTACAAAGGATTGTAGCATATGATATATGACAAACAAAAAGGAATTATAGAGATAGAAAATGTGTCAGATTTTCATCCGGTGCATACCTTTATGTGCGGACAGTGTTTCAGGTGGATAGAAAACGAAGACGGTTCATTTGACGGTGTGGCTTATAAAAAGGTAATTAATGTAAGCCTTAATGAAAACAGTCTTATTATAAAAAATACATCTGAAGATGACTTTAATAACATCTGGAAACATTATCTCGACCTTGACAGGGATTATGCTCCCATTAAGAAGATACTCTCTGATGATATCAATCTGAAAAAAGCAATTGAATACGGCTACGGAATAAGAATTCTCAACCAGCAACCCTGGGAGTGTCTTGTATCATTTATTATTTCCACTCAGAATCAGATTCCGAGAATAAAGAAAATTGTTTCATCTCTGTCAGAAAGATTCGGACAAAAACTTAAGATAGAAGACCGGGAGTATTATTCCTTTCCTGATGCAGATGCTCTCAAAGGTGTAACTGAGGATGAACTTTCATTTCTCAAAGCAGGATACAGAGCAGGGTATATCGTGGATGCAGTAAATAAAGTCACATCAGGCGAGATTAACCTTGAATCACTATTTGATATGGATTATGTCAGTGCAAAAAAAGAACTGATGAAAATAAAAGGTGTGGGAGAAAAAGTAGCAGACTGTGTACTTCTTTTTTCATATGGCAAGACCGAGGCGTTTCCCATTGATGTATGGGTAGGGAGAATAATGAGAAGTCTTTATCTTTCTGAGAATGCATCTGTCGGTGAAATACGACAGACCAGTGAGAAACTTTTCGGAAAAAACGCCGGAATTGCCCAGCAATATCTTTTTTATTATGCAAGAGAAAATAAGATTCAGGAATAAATGTTATAAATTAACAAAAAACCATTGACAAACCTCTTGACAGGTGCTATAATTGTGCAGTAACCGCGTAAAAAGGGTTTTAAACTTTATAAAAGTACCCTGATTTTAGCGAGATTAACAAAGGAGGTGCATTTTGATGTACGCAATTATTGAAACAGGTGGAAAGCAGTATAAGGTTTCTGAAGGTGATGTTTTGTTCATCGAGAAACTTGATGTTAACGAAGGAGAAACTGTTAAGTTCGATAAAGTTCTTGCAGTATCAGGCGATAACATGGTTATCGGTACTCCTGTAGTTGAAGGTGCTTCTGTAAGTGCTACTGTTTTGGAAAACGGTAAAGCAAAGAAGATTATTGTTTTCAAGTACAAACCTAAGAAAGGTTCTAAGACCAAACAGGGTCACAGACAGCCTTACACAAAGGTTAAGATCGAAAAAATTAATGCATAAGATATGACTAAAGTTGATTTTTTCCGCGATGAAAATCGCAATATAGTAAAGTTTACAATGTCCGGTCATGCTTGTTATTCCGATGAGAATGATGTTGTTTGTGCAGCATTGTCTGCTACAGTCAATATGGTGCTTAACGGTCTTGAAGAAGTAGTCGGTGTTGATTTTGGTTATGAAGTATCCGACGGAGAGATATTTTTTGTTCTTCCCGAAGATTTATCTTCTACCATAAGAAACGATGTAAACATTTTACTTGACAGTTTCTATATGTATCTTCGCATATTGGAAACAGATTACAAAGAAAATATTTCAATATCCGAACTGGAGGTGTAGATATGATTAAATTAAATCTTCAATTATTCGCTCATAAGAAGGGTGTTGGTTCTACAAAGAACGGACGTGACAGTGAATCCAAGAGACTTGGTGTTAAGAAGGCTGACGGTCAGCAGGTTCTTGCAGGCAATATTCTCGTTAGACAGCGTGGTACAAAAATACATCCCGGCCTCAATGTTAAAAAGGGTAGCGACGATACACTTTTTGCAGTTGTTGACGGCAGAGTAAAATTCGAAAGATTGGGTAAAGATAAGAAGCAGGTTAGCGTATACGAAATCGCTCAGTAATTATTTGTTACCGCATTTTGGGGGTTGACTATTTTTTAGTTCAACCCTTTTTTATGTAATAAGAGGTACTTTGTGTAATAGAAATTTTATAGAAAAGAGGGGTTAAGATGCTGGCAGATACAGCGGCGATTAGCATAGAAGCAGGAAAAGGCGGAAACGGACTTGTGTCTTTTCACAGAGAAAAATACGTGGCTGCAGGCGGTCCTGATGGAGGAGACGGCGGCAACGGCGGAAGTGTAATATTTGTTACAGATGATAAGGTCAGCACTCTGGCCGATTTCCGTTACAAAAAGGTATATAAGGCTCCGAATGGAGAAGACGGCCGTGCTGCAAGATGCTCCGGAAGAAACGGTCAGGATCTTGTGGTAACTGTCCCTGTTGGTACAGTTATAAAAGATGCAAACAGTGGCAAAATCCTATGTGATTTAAACAAAATGGGGCAGAGAGTTGTCATTTGTAAAGGCGGCAGCGGCGGATGGGGAAACAGTCATTTTGCTACTGCTACCAGACAGACTCCGAAGTTTGCCAAATCCGGTACAGACGGAGAAAAGAAGGAAGTTGTACTGGAACTTAAATTACTTGCAGATGTAGGTCTTGTTGGATTTCCAAATGTAGGTAAATCCACACTTCTTTCCGTTGTAAGTGATGCAAGACCAAAGATAGCAAACTATCACTTTACTACTCTTGAGCCAAATCTCGGTGTAGTTGACCTTGGTGAAGGAAACAGTTTTGTTATGGCGGATATTCCCGGTATTATAGAAGGTGCAAGTGAGGGAATCGGTCTCGGACACGAATTCCTCAAGCATGTTGAAAGAACAAGACTTCTTATCCACATGGTAGATGCATCGGGAATAGAAGGCAGAAATCCAATTGAGGATTTTGACCTTATAAACAAGGAAATAGAAATGTATAATCCTATGCTGGCAGAAAAGACACAGATTGTTGCTGCCAACAAAAAGGATATTGTATATGACAGTGAAGTGTATGACAGTTTTTGTGAAGAAATGAGAAATCGCGGATATAAAGTGTTTGAGATTTCAGCGGCACAGAACAGTGGTGTGCGTGAACTTATGCTTTATGTTTCGGGAATGCTCGATACCATTCCTATGCCTGTGCTTTATGAAGAAGGCGAGGAAGAGGAAGTTATTCTCTTTGAAGAGGAAGAACCATTCACTGTATATGTGGAAGATGGTGTGTATGTTGTTGAAGGACCTTGGATAAAGAGGGTTCTCGGATCTACAAACCTTGCAGATTCCGAATCATTGCAGTTCTTCCAGATGTCACTCAAAAAGAAGGGTGTTATCAAAGAACTGGAAAAAATGGGATGTGGTGAAGGCGACACAGTCCGCATATACGAACTTGAATTTGATTATATTAAATAGTTGACTTAATTTGGTAAATTTAGTATAATGTAATTTGAAATTAAAATATGTAATCTGTGGCAAAAAGGAAAGAGTAAGTATATGAAAATCGGTATTCTCGGCGGTACATTTGATCCTGTTCATAAAGGACACATATATATTGCAGAGCAATGTATGAAGCATCTTGGAATGGATAGAATTATGTTTCTGCCAAATGGAAATCCACCTCATAAAAGAGGGCGCAATATAACAGACAAAGAGCACAGATACAATATGCTTAAAATAGCCATTTCGGGTTGTGAGGGCTTTTGTGTGTCGGATTATGAAATCCGGAGAGAAGAGTATTCATATACTGTTGAAACAATGCGTAATCTGAGAAAACTTTCAGATGATGAGTATATACTTATAATAGGTGCAGATTCCTTTTATCAACTTGATTTATGGTACAAGTCTGAAGAACTTGTGAAAGAAAACAAATTTGTTGTACTTGACAGAGAATATGACGGTCACGGAAATATTTCAGAAGATGTTGAAAGATTCAACAAGGAACATTTATCACATATTTCACTTCTTAAAATTCCGTTGATTGATATATCTTCTACTGAGATAAGAAACAGAATTTCTATGGGAACAGATATCTCCGATATGGTTGGAGAAAATGTTGCAAATTACATTAAAGAAAACAATTTATACAGATAGGAAAGAAAAATAATGACTGTTGATGAGATGATATCAAAACTTTCACAAATGCTTATTGAAAAAAGGTTCAATCATTCTGTCGGTGTGATGAACTGTGCTGTGGAAATGGCTGAATTATACGGTGCCGATGTGGAAAAAGCGCGTATAGCAGGGCTTCTTCACGACTGTGCAAAGAATTATTCCGCTTCAGAAATGTTTGAACTTTGTGATAAGTATAATGTAAGTCTTGATCCCATAACACGCAGACAAACAGGTCTTATACACGGATTTCTCGGTGCAGAAATCGCTAAAGATATCTTCGGTATAGATGATGAGGAAATATACGATGCTATTTATTATCATACTGTAGGAAAGCCGGATATGCCTCTTCTTACAAAGATTATTTACATAGCAGATTCAATAGAGCCTATGCGTCATTTTGAAGGTGTAGACATTTTGAGAAAACTTGCTTTTGATAACATTGACAAAGCACTTGTATATCAGATTGATATGACTATCAAGTCTGTTCTCAAAAAAGGTACACTTCTTCATACCAATACTGTTGATACAAGAAATTATTATTTGAGTAGGTGAGGATTTGAACGGTAATAATAAAAACAAGTTCGCAAGAAATCTTATTTCCTATATATTGCTTATCACACTGGCAGTGGTTGGCTTTGGCGGCTCACTGTGGACAACCAATGTTTACAGACAGAGAGTTGAATTAAATGAAGAACAGGCGGTTGATAATTTGTGTATCAACAGTTTGCTTCTTGGTGTTGATAAGGAAGGGTACAGAACAGATGTTATTATATTTGCCCAACTTGATGTGGCAAAAGGAACACTGAATATGCTTCAGATTCCCCGTGACACTTATGTTGACGGTGTGAGAAGAGCCAATAAAAAAATTAACGGTTCATATTTTGTTTACAAAGACGGTGCAATGCAGCGTGATATAGAGAATGTATACAAAGAAGTAGAAATGCTTACAGGTCTGAGGGCTGATAATTTTCTTCTTGTTGATACGGCAGGATTCAGAAAAATAATTGATGCAATGGGCGGAGTGTATTTTGATGTACCGCAGAGAATGCTTTACAGTGACCCTGAGCAGGAATTGTATATAGATCTTCAGCCGGGACCGCAGTTTCTTAACGGAGATAAGGCAGAGCAACTGGTGAGATTCAGACGATACGCTGACGGAGATATCGGCAGAGTAAAAGTACAGAAGGAATTTATCGGTGCTACACTTGATAAGGTATTCAGTGCATCCAGTGTGTTTAATCTTCCTGATCTGGTGGATATTTTTTCTGATTCATGTGAAACCAGTTTTTCATCAGAAGATATGTACAAGTTTGGCTTTGTGGTTATGGGCGTAAAGAGAGAAAATATAAACATTCTCACTCTTGAAGGTGTAGCGGAATACAGAAACGGGATTTCTTACTACATTGCAAATAACCAACTTAACAATCAGGTTATTGACGAATATTTTACAAGATAATAATTATAGATTTTCAGAGGTGGCAGAATGAATTCAGAAGAATTAATGAAAAAAATAGTATCTGTTCTTTCAAAAAGAAAAACAGAGAATATCAAAGTTCTAAACATCTCCGGGCTTACAACCATTGCAGATTATTTTGTTATCTGTAACGGTAATTCATCTACACAGATCAAGTCACTTGCAGATGAAGTTGAGGTTAAGTTGAAGGAAGTGGATGTTACTCCATATTCAAAAGAAGGTTTCAGTGATGCAAGTTGGGTGTTG
>JAZSJF010000257.1:0-11562 GCA_045534195.1 Clostridia bacterium
GTGATATTCTATCTTCGATATACTCGCTCGCGCTCGTTCGATATATTTGCTTCGCAAATTCGATATAACCTCATTTCTTTCGGTTGCGATATGATATAAATTCCTTTATCTCGTTGCCGCAAGGCAACATATCGCATCGAAGATATATCGCGTACGAAGTACATATAGCAAATTCCGTCAGGAATTTATATCGCTGAAAAAAAGCCGAACCATAAGAATATTTTTATTTTATTAGCGATATACTCGCTCGCGCTCGTTCGATATATTTTCTTCGCAAATTCGATATAACCTCATTTCATTCGGTTGCGATATGATATAAATTCCTTTATCTCGTTGCCGCAAGGCAGCATATCGCATCGAAGATATATCGCGTACGAAGTACATATAGCAAATTCCGTCAGGAATTTATATCGCTGAAAAAAAGACATTTTTCTTTATCGAAAAATGTCTTTTTTTCTGGCAGGGGCAGTAAGACTTGAACTCACGGCACGTGGTTTTGGAGACCACTGCTCTACCAACTGAGCTATACCCCTGTATTTTTAACACAAATAAGATTATAACACATAAAATGCCCTTTGTCAACAGATTTTTGCTCATTTTTGGGCTAAATAACTTGCCTCAATCATCCAATTCATTTTCCAGTTCATCTATTTTGTCGTAAAGACGGTAAACTTCGTCATACAGTTCAAACAATTTGTCATCTTCTTCAAAACTTTTTTTCATTTTTTCATCATACTCTTCGTCATTGAGAATTTTTATGTACAATGTATCGGTATATTCGGGAATTTTGTCAAAAAAATCAAATGGGAGTTCCACTTTTCTGTCCCCTGAACGCAGGGTACATACTTTGTTTATTTTGTCAACATCATATACTGACCACATAGTATATCTATTCATTTTTTCCATCCTTTCAGATATAAACGGTACAGACTTATTATACTGATATAATGCATATTTGTCAATTACAAGCTTGGTAGCACACAATAATAGTTATGTATGAAATAGCATATCAAATTGGGACTATTGCCCAAAAAAATCCCTCTTTTAACAAAAAAACACTGCAAAAAAATGTCAATTTTTTACAATTGACTTTTTTTACACCATGTACTAAAATATAATAGAAGAGGGTGGGAAAGAATGGATAAATTGACTGAATTAATCTCAGGTGAAATCAAAAAACAATACCGCTCAGTAAGAAGTTTTGCTATGAGCATCAATGTACCGCAGACTACTATCGTAAGTGCATTGAAAAACGGTGTATCAGGCACAGCATATGTTACTGTGGTAAAAATGTGTGAAGCATTAAACATCAGACTGGTTAACTTTGAATCCAATATCAAACTGGACGATGACTCCATAGATGTACTCAATAAATATAATCTTCTTGACAAAATGGGACAGCATACCGTAAAGACAGTTCTTGAAATGGAAACTTCAAGATGCAGATTAAATAAAGATATATAAATCTGAATAATAAAAACGGGAAATACTGCATTTATAACAGTATCCCCGTCAGTGAAAACTTATAATTTTATCCCTTTGGAAATATTACATTGATAAATGTGGTATTTCCTTTTTTGTTACATAAATTTTTCTGTTTCAACCAATCCGTACTTTATCTTTATTCTCTCAAGTTTTTCTATCATAGGCTCAGATATAAACCAGATAAAAAATGCCGTCGCCGCGCCGTGTACAATATCCATCGGAAATCCCACTACCCAGGAAGTCACAATGGTTTTTATACTGACATTATTCATCATAATCACCGATGAAGGATTCATCAGTCCGCCATATATCACTATGGTAGTTACAAATCCGAATGCACACAGTGACGCTCTGGTTCTTTTTAATACTCCTTTTGTAAAAAGAATTCCCGCAATGAATCCTATTATCCCGAAGGCAAACATCTGCCAGGGAGTCCAGGGGCCCTGTCCGTAAAAGAAGTTTGACACAAAGCCTGACACTGCCCCTACAAGAAATCCCGTTTCTCCTCCGAAACACACTGCAGAAATAATCACCACCGCAACTACCGGCTTAAACTGCGGAAGCATAAAGAATGCCCATCTTCCCGCTACCGATATTGCACACAATACACTTATTATCACAAGTTCTCTTGCCTTTGGGCTTCTTGACTCAAATATCATACAAAAAGGTATCATAGACTCTATGATCACCATCATACTTACAAAATAATACTTTCTGTCACCGAGAAATCTGATTCCAGCATATATAGTAAAGGGGATAATGAGCAATATAAGAAAGGTTGCCCACAGTGTTCTTTTTGTAAGTTTTCTTTTATCCCGCGGAATCTGTATCACATCAATCCCTATACTTTTTTGGGGAAAAAAGCAGAATATTGCTCCCACCACCTCTGCAAGGCACATAATTCCTATTGTTCCGCCGCTTATAAAACTCATCTTTATAAGACCAAAGAAATCATAGTCAGATACAAAAGATACGGAAGTCAGTATATACATTAATACAAAAATACAGCCCGTTATTATTCTTGCAGGGGTGAGGTTTTTTTGTTTTTTAGTGATAACCTTACTTTCAGGCAGAGAGAAATCATCTGCAGGCTGATATTTTTTTCTTTCAGGTACATTTCCGCCAAATGCACGGATTATATCATCAGAAGTTACCGCATCGGGGATAACTGTTCTTGCCATTCTATTTGCAGAAGTGGTATAAAAACTCTTTCCCTTAAAAAACTCTCCCGGAGTATCAACAGAAGTCAGACTTCCGTCAAACATAAGTCCGCATCTGTCAGAATACTCTGCCGCAAACTCTATATCGTGTGTCACCATAAGGATTGTCACACCCTTAGCCTTAAGTTCTCCCAGGATGTCTGCAAACTCCTCCTTAAAACGGGCATCCATACCCTTGGTTGGTTCATCCAGAAGAAGTATCTCAGGTTCTGTCAGAAGCACCTTTGCCAGTGCGGCTCTCTGTTGTTCGCCTCCTGACAGATCATAGGGATGACTGTTTAATATATGCTCTATTCTCAGAAGTGAGGCAATAAACATCACCTTATTTTCTGCCTCTTTATCTGAAAGATTTTTGTCTGACAGTATTTCCATAAGGTCAAGATAAACCGTCTTTTTTACAAACACAGATTGAGGATTCTGAGGCAGGACACCCAGAAGTCCATCATATAAGTTCCTTATATCTGAGGCTTTTTCTCCTTTTAGAAGTACTTTGCCTCTGTACGGAGTATTCAGTGCGGAGATAACGGAAAGTGCAGTTGACTTACCTGTGCCGTTTCCTCCTACAATGGAGAACAATTCTCCTTTTTTCACTTCAAGACTGAACCCTTTCAGTACATCGGGCAAATCCTTTCCGTATCTGAAATATGCATCCTTTATCTCTATTATTGTGTCACCGTCAACGGAAACATCATTCCCAATCACATCAGTATCCGCAGTATGTTCCAGGGAATATTTCTCTATCCATACTCTTCCCTCCCTTATATTAAGGGGACAGGGAAGCACATTGTCCAGTTCTCCGTGCACCCTTACAGGTGTTGGGAGCGCCTTATACATAGGGTGGTTGTCTTTTTTCAGAATCAACCCCGTATTACCGGGAGTTTCATCTGATATGATTTTTCCGTCATCCATAACCACTATACGGTCTGCTATTGAATAGACCTCTTCAAGTCTGTGTTCGGCAAGAATTATTGTTGTGCCTAATTCGCGGTTAATTTTTTTGAGAGTATTGACAAACTCACCCGCACTGATAGGATCAAGTTGACTTGCAGGCTCATCGAGAATCAGTACCGACGGTTGCATTACCATTACCGAAGCAAGGTTCAACATCTGCTTTTGTCCGCCCGAAAGTTCCGACACATCTTTGTAAAACCAGTTCTGTATACCGAAGAATGACGCCATTTCAGATACCCTGATGCGGATTTCATTCTGCTTCATTCCAAGACTTTCTGCACCGAACGCCAGTTCGTGCCACACTTTGTCAGTGACAATCTGATTGTCGGGGTTCTGCATTACAAATCCAATAAGAGATGCCTGCTCCCTTGTATCAAGATCACCAATTTGTCTGCCGTCAAAGTATATGTTTCCGCTGATATCTCCATAAGGTGACAAGAGGGGCTTAAGAAGTCTTAACAGTGTTGTCTTTCCGCATCCTGAATTACCGCAGACAAGTACAAACTCACCTTGATTTACAGTGAGATTAATATCTGTGAGTGTATTATTTTCCCTTTCGGGATATCTGAAATTCAGATTTTTGATTTCAAAAACTTCCATCTTATCACCTCCCTGATTTCTATTGTCAAAGGATATATGCAAAGCAACAGATATGATACAAAAACCGTAATTGAATACACTGATACTTCCGCCCGTTTCACACAGGGGAAATATTCAAAATCCGTCACTCCCATAAGACTTCCCGCCAAAGTATACATTGCCAGAAATACTATCCACACAAGTGCCACGCAGTCCCGTTTGTCAAATCTGAATAAAGAAAATGCGGTTCTTCCCGGGATTCCGTATCCCCGTGATTTCATACTGTCGGCAGTATCTATTGCATTTTCCAGTGCCCAGGTAGTCATAACTGACAGAATATTCAGTCCGTTTCTGGCTCTTTTTATCATTCCGCCTTTTGATACATCCCGTCCCATACATTTTTGCGCATTTGCGACAACTTTCAGTTGAGAGGAAAATCGGGGTACAAAGCGAAGAGTCATAGAAAATATCAGCGACAGTGACGGAATGACTTTTCCGAAAAGATATATAAACTTGTCACTTGTCATTACCCGGTTATATGATGAAAAATGACAAATCACACCTGCAATCATCACCGAAGTGACAACCCCGTACAAAACCGACTCAAGGGTAAGAGGATTTCCGTTTGGAAAATATCCTATTACAGTAATTCCACGATGATTGAAAAGAGGGTTTATAAGTGCCATAATGATAATCATCGGCAACATATATATGAGATTTTTTGCGATTGAATTTTTGCCGTTCAAAACTATCGAATATACAAATCCCGATACAAACCATATCCCAAGATATAAAGGATGCACAAAAAAGCATCCGAATCCGATTACAAAAACAAAATACAAAAAATTTACAATCGGATGATATGTTCTGAATTCATTCATATTGCCCCTCCTTTCCAAACAAAAAACTGTGGTGATTATAAAATCACCACAGCCGAGTTTTTCTGTGAATAAAGAGATGTTGTGCCCGACACTGCGCAACATCATCAAAGCAGGTCTTGTGACTCGCATCATATAGACAATTCTGTCTGCATTTTTGTACCCTGCCTTCTCAGTTTCCCAATGACTATCTTTCGATAACGGATAAAAAAACTTCGATGCATACACCGACGGTTATCGTTGAGGATTCGCACCTCATTCCCTTTACACCGATTATACCTTACTTTAGTTTTTGCAGTATAACCGACACTTCGAATATGTATTTTTGTTTGTAATTATAAATACTCAATTATTTGTCAAGTTCTTTGATATGTTCTTCTTCTATTTCAGAAAAAGCGGAAAGCATAGGCTTGATGTCTTTGCCCTTCAGTTTTCTGTCAATATAGTTCTTGGTAATTTTCATTACAAGACCTGAAAGAACAATAACAGCGATAAGGTTAGGAATCATCATAAGTCCGTTGAATGTATCGGAGATATCCCATGCAAGTGAAGATGTGAGAATCGCACCCATCATAATGGTGATAAGGTGAATAACCTTATATACTTTGATAGACTTGGCACCGAACAAATATTCCCAAGCCTTTGAACCGTAATGGTCCCATCCGAGTACAGTAGTAAATGCAAAAAGGAATATTGCTATAGCAACAAATCTTGCACCGATATTTCCCCAACTGAATACTGTATTGAATGCTTCCGCAACCATTGTAGCATCATTTGTGTATGTACCTATAGGAGCATAGATATCTGCATAAACACCGGATGTAAGTACAACCAATGCAGTCATTGTACATACTACTATTGTATCGGCAAATACTTCAAATATACCCCACATACCCTGTTTAACAGGTTCTTTGATATTTGTGTTTGAGTGTACCATAACTGATGAACCAAGACCTGCTTCGTTGGAGAATACACCACGCTTGAAGCCCTGAACCATAACAGTCTTGATGATAGCACCTGTCACACCGCCGGCAGCGGCAACAGGAGTGAATGCTGTCTTGAATATTGCACCGAATGCAGGAATAATCATATCATAATTGATACCGATGATAATCACACTTCCTACTACAAAAAGAACTACCATGAAAGGAACTACCTTTTCTGCAAATGATGCAATTCTCTTAAGTCCGCCAAGAGTGATAAGAGCCGCAATAATTACAAGGATAATACCAAGAATTACAGAGTAAAGGCTTACACCGAATGGTGTAGAGATATTTGCAAGGGATTCAATTCTGAATGCAGATTCAAGATTAACAACAATTTTGTTTATCTGTCCCATTGCACCGATACCGAATGATGCAAGGAGTGTGAATATTGAGAAAAGTACAGCGAGAACTTTACCTATAGTCTTGCAACCTTTCTTTGAGCCAAGACCATCCTGAAGATAGTACATAGCACCGCCGGACCATTCATCATTTTCATTTTTTCTTCTGTAGTACATACCAAGTACATTTTCAGAATAGTTTGTCATCATACCAAAGAATGCGGCAACCCACATCCAGAATACCGCACCGGGACCACCTATACAGATAGCCGCAGCAACACCGGCAATGTTACCTACACCGATTGTAGCCGCAAGAGCAGTACACAATGCCTGGAATGGAGAAATTGAACCTTTTTCCTTAGAATGTCCGATGACATCTTTGTGGAACATACTTCCTACAGTTTCTTTCCACCAGTGACCGACTTTTGACACCTGGAAAACCTTTGTGAGAAGTGTCATAAGAAGACCTGTGCCTATAAGAAGCACCAATGCGGGGATACCCCAGATAAAACTGTTTACATCATTATTGATGTTTGTAATAGTTTCTAACATTTTATAACCTCCTTTATATTTTTCTTTGGAAAGGCTAATTGTTTTTTGCAGGGATTTTGCAAAAAAATAGAGTGTCACAAAGGACACTCAAAGAATTTTAACATATAATATTGTTAAAATGCTCTGTCCTTTTGCCTGAGAGATCGCAAGAAACATATAATCTCTTACTTACACCTTCGGCGCCCTTTATTTATTAGGTACTCTCCAGAGATCAGTCTTAAAAATGTTATAAATCAGACTGATAGAGTGATTGTATCACAAATTGTAACAAAATTCAACACTTTTTTATATATTTTTTTCTTATCCTTGTTTTTTTTGATAAAATGATTTATAATTGTTATATATTATCAATTTTAAGGATGAAATCAATTATGCGAATGAGAAGAAAAAAACACAGAGAAGAACGATTAGAGGCTTGCAACGAATTTTTTATAGAAAATCTTTCAGATTACAGTGACAACTTAAGAAAGATTTTTCCCAATGACAATCCCCTTCATATAGAAATCGGATGCGGCAAGGGCGGTTTTACCGTAGAAATGGCAAGAAGAAATCCCGATATCAATTTTTTGGCTATCGAGAGAAATCTGGATGTACTTGTAATCGCATCAGAAAAGGTGAAGGAAGCAGGCGTAACCAATGTGAGATTTGCACCGGGTGACGCTGCGAAACTCAGTGAATTTCCTGAATTTGCACATTGCGACAGACTGTATATCAATTTTTGCGATCCATGGAAGAAATCACGCCATGCAAAAAGACGACTTACACATGCAAACTTCCTCAGAATATGGGAAAGAATCCTGTCTGATGAAGGAGAAATCCATTTCAAGACAGACAATATGAAACTTTTTGAATTTTCTTTAAATTCATTCTGTGCCTACGGAATGAATTTGAAAAATATTTCTCTTGACCTTCACAATTCAGACTTTGAAGGCAATGTAATGACAGAATATGAGAAACTTTTCTCAGAAAAAGGCCAGCCTATATACAGACTTGAGGCAAAGAAAAATCGTTAGGAGAAGCATTATGGAATTTAAAACCGCTTTGTTTGACGAAAATATGATGATGAGAGTAATCCGCAGAATCTCTCACGAAATCATAGAAAAAAATGAAAATGTAAAGGATATATGCCTTGTGGGAATCAAAACCCGCGGTGTGCCTATTGCAAAGAGAATTTCGGATTGTATTTATAATATCGAAAATGTCCGCCCACCGGTGGGAACACTTGATATATCACAGCACAGAGATGACATTGACAAGGACACAGGAAACAAGACCACACTCTCAACCATTGACTTTCCTATCACTGACAAAAATGTGATACTGGTGGATGATGTGGTGCATACAGGAAGAACCGTAAGAGCCGCACTTGATGCTATTATGACCTTCGGAAGACCTGCAAAGATTCAACTTGCGGCAATAGTGGACAGAGGACACAGAGAACTTCCCATAAGAGCAGATTTTGTAGGCAAAAATGTACCTACATCCAAGACAGAAGTGATAAGGGTTTCTATCAAAGAAATCGACGGAAAAGATATAATAGAACTCTTCGAAATGTAAATGTTTTGAAATGTAAAATTTCCCTTGACCGCAAAAGGTAAGGGAAATTTTTTTTTGTGTTTTTTCGGTTTAGTTTGTCCAAAAGCCTCCCTTGTGAAAGGGAGGGGGACCGCATCGCGGTGGAGGGATTGAATAAGCATTACTTTGTAATGCAGTGATATAAATTCCTTGCGGAATTTGTGATATACCTTCGGTGTGATATATCCTGACGGATGTGATATATCCCCTTCGGTGATGTTGTAATTGTAGGGGAGTATCTCCACGCCCTCCCATTTTTAATGTCAAGTTTGAAATATTTATCAGTTCACACAATTCCACCCCCGTTGTCATCCTGAGCGCAAGCCGAAGGATCCCGGGGGTGGTATGATTTTGCAGTGTGGATAGTTGTTGGTATACTTCCGACTGTGATTTATTTCATCCGGCATACGGCATTACATAACCGACACCCATATACCGAGAAGTATAAATGCCGCACACATAACTCTGTAGAGAATATTTTTTTCTTTAAACATCAGTTTGCCGCATAGAATAGATACAAATACGGATGACCGCTTGATAAGGGTTATCGCCACAACTGTACTCTGAGGATTTGCATTTGCTTCAAAAAGCGCCCTGTCACCAATCACAAGCAATATTGCCATTATCGGTATATAGGGATTCTTGATAAGGCTTACAAAGTTGATTTTTGTCCTTGTCACGAGGACATATCCTGCGTATAGCACTACAAGAAACAACATAAAATAAAACTGTATCTGACTTGCAGTGACATATCGTGTTATCACTTTGTCAAGTATTCCCGATGTGGAATTAAAAAGCACACCCAAAAGGCAAAGTATCACATATTTCAGTCTGATTCCTTCGTCATTTGAGGTATTGCCGGTTTTTTTCACATTGAGGAGTATCAACCCGCCAAGAACCATAACAAGACCTATCCCCTGACAAAGCGAAAACGCCTCGCTCAGCACCGTCACACCTATAAGAGTAGAAAATATCATCCCCGAGGTGTCCATTACTCCCGAAAAACTTACAGGAAGTCGCTTTATCGCAGAAAAATTGCATATCCACGCAAGAAACACACACAATGATTTGACAAATATCGCCCCCATAAGAGGTAAACTTACTTCAGTTACACCCTCGGATGTAGGGAGAATAAAAACAAAACTTATCAGTGTATAATAAAACAACACCTCAAAGGTAGAATTTTTCATAAGGGCTTTCTTTTTGATACTGTCTCTGATTCCTCTGAAAACCGCATATATAATTACAAGAAATATCCAACTGTTCACATATAACGCCCTTTCATCTTTTGTCACCGATATATATTAACACAGTGACGAAAAAATGTCAAACCAATGAAAAATTACCCCACCAGGGACCGTCCCCAAGTGGGGTAATTTTTGAAATATGTTGACTTCAAAACCGATTTAATTTAGAATTATATCAGGATGTGATTAAATGCAAAGTAAAAATCTTAGAATAATTGAAAATAAGGGTGTAAAGTATATAGAATATCCTTTTTTTGAAAAGTTGGGGTTTGTAAAAGCAATTGGCTCTACGCGTTATGGCGGTGTAAGTTGCGGTAAAGATAATTCATCTATGAACCTCGGATACAAAACTTTGGATGATGCAAAAAATGTAAGAGAAAATTATCGCATTTTTGCAGATGCTGTGGGGATATCAGAAGATTCCATCGTCACCTCCAGCCAGTTTCATAATGATAATATAAGAGTATGCACAAAGTCTGACGGCGGTAAGGGAATCACGAAAGAAAGAGATTTTGAAGATACAGATGCACTTGTGACCAACCAACCGGGGTTATCTCTTATGATATTCAGTGCCGACTGTGTGCCTGTGCTTTTTGCCGACAAAAAATCAAAATCCGTTGGCGCGGCGCATTGCGGTTGGAGAGGCACATATAAGTCCCTTGCACCAAAAACCGTGCAAAAAATGGTTGACGAATATAATGCAGATATAAATGACATATGTGTCACAATAGGTGTTTCTATCAAAAAATGTTGCTACGAAGTATCGGAAGAACTGTATAATGATTTTATAAAGGAGTTTCCGTATATTGATGACGGGAATTGTGCCGAAACCATAAATGACAAATATTATCTTGACTTACCCCTGATAAATAAAAAAATCCTCATCCAATACGGAATCAGAGAAGAAAATATATTTATCGCAGATATGTGTACCTGCTGCAATAAAGAACATTTGTTTTCTCATCGCGGACAGGGCCCCGGAAGAGGAATAATGGCGAGTATCATCACAATTAAAGAATAAAAATAATAAAAACTATGCCGAAAGGGACTGTCCCCAATGGTACAGGCTTCCCCTTGAGGGGAGGCTCCGTCGCAGACGGTGGTGAGGTGTAAAAGCCTTCTCCTTTGCGTTTTGCGTTACGGGGAATTTTCCCGTCAGGAATGAACTTATAAAATTTTTTTGGTTGGACAAACAAAGCCGAAGCTAAATATCTTTTAATATACGAATTCCTACGGAATTCTACACCTCATCCGCGATTTGCTTCGCAAACCCCACCTTCCCCTCAAGGGGAAGGCTTTTTTATATATGCCCAAATATGTTCAGATATATTTCGTCGCATACACTTTTGAAATTCTTATTAATCTCAAGATTAGAAAACCTTAATACTTTAATTCCTTTTTCTTTAAAAAAATTATCCCTTCGAGCATCATTTACAAGTGCATCTTCACTATAATGTTGCTCCCCATCAAGTTCTATGATAATTTTTGCACATAGGATATAAAAATCTACAATATAATTTTCAAACACTTTTTGTCTGTTTACATTTACAGGCAAAAGTTTCAGGAAATCATACCATAGATGCTTTTCTTCCTTTGTCATATTCTTTCTTAAATTTTTGAAACAGGAGTTAACTTTTGGTTACGCATATCATTCATCTATTCTTCACCTTCCAATGATAGATACCCAGGCTTCCCCTTGAGGGGAGGCTCCGTCGCAGACGGTGGTGAGGTGTAAAAGCCTTCTCCTTTCC
>JAZSJF010000368.1:0-8918 GCA_045534195.1 Clostridia bacterium
TTTTCAAATTTTTTGGCTATATACACCACAAGCCGTAAGTTGTGTTCTATAAGTGTTTCCCGTCCTTCCTTTGAGGGAATGGCAAGACTTTGTATGAGTTTTTCTTCTTCATCCTTTGTCAATGGTGGCGGCAATGTGGATGCACCTCCTATGTAATAAATTTCTTTTTTGAATATTTTCTTCCTTATTATATATATAAGATTTAAAATCACATTATTTTTCATTATATTTCCTTCCGTCACAAAAACCGTCCTCCAAGAAGCACTCTGTAACTGAGATCATGTGAAAGAGTGCCGTTATGTATGGCAACGGTGATTTTTTCATATACTTTATTGTCTACTTCTATACTGTCACACAGAAATCCTTTGAGGATGCCTGATGTTTTTCCCACAGCACTGAAGGGTATCAGGCGTATTTTATACATAGTACAAAAGTCATCTTCGGACAGTTCTTCTGTATCTTTTTCCAAAAAAATTTTGAGTTTTTCGGGCAGTATTTTTAATATAGCGTCCATTTCACACACAATGATACCTTTTCCGTTTGCATCTGACAATCGGTTTCCCGTATCCACAATAGCAGGAAGAGTAACGGATTTTCCCATAAAATTTATTTTTACTTCCTTATATATAGTACCTTTTACGGAACGCAGTACAGATTTTGTGATTTTTACTGCAAGAAAACATATGCCGGAGGAAACAAAAAGAGTTTTCCATCGGAGATTAAAATAAAACACTCCGTTGTTAGTCATACTCAGTATGCCATCCATTCCCGCCGTCACAAAGATAATGGCAAATGTAATTCCGCACAAAAGAAATGATGCTATGTAAAATACCGCTACGGTTTTTAACAAAAGGCGGATTTTTCTTATACCGAAAGACGGCCATACAATCAGAAAAGAAAAAATCACCTTGGAAGAAAAAGTATATAATCCGGATAATTCCGGAAAAAATATCAGGCAGGAATACACCCCGCCTATACAGGCAGCCAGGATTTTTTTGTATTTTTTTGTGCTTAAATCAAGGATTTTTTCCGTAATGTACAAAAGAAAGTAGTTTATGGAAAAATTAATCAGAAAAAGCACATCAATATATACTACCTGCTCCAAATATTCATCGCCTCCTTATACTGATATTATACTTATCCCGGAGTAATTATTTTGTCACAAAAAGGTGAGAGAAAAACTTTTTCAAAAAAATATATGCACTTGCTATTTTTTTTATAATTTGGTATAATACTATTTAATGGTGAAATTATAGCCTGTAGAAATTTTGACAGAAAGGCGGTAACACAATGGGCTTTTTTGAAAAGATATTCGGCACATACTCTGACAGGGAACTTAAGAGAATTATGCCGATTGTAAAAGAAATTAATGCATATGAAGAAGAAATATCTTCTCTGTCTGATACAGAACTTAAAGCAAAGACTCCTTATTTCAGAGAACTTATCAAAAACGGAAAAACTCTTGATGATATTCTCCCCGAAGCATTTGCAGTAGTGAGAGAAGCGTCAAAGAGAGTACTTGGTATGCGTCACTTTGATGTGCAACTTATAGGAGGTATCGTACTTCATCAGGGAAGAATAGCAGAAATGAAAACAGGTGAAGGTAAGACTCTTGTTGCCACTCTCCCGTGTTATCTCAATGCACTGGAAGGCAAAGGCGTGCATGTTATCACAGTCAATGACTATCTTGCAACGCGTGACCGTGAACAAATGCGCAAAATCCACAGATTTCTCGGTCTTACAGTAGGTCTTATCACTCACGATACAGAGGATAAAATAACCCAGTACAATGCGGATATCACTTACGGAACAAACAATGAATTCGGCTTTGATTATCTCCGTGACAATATGGTAAGTCACAAAGAACATCAGGTGCAGAAAAAAGGTCACAACTTTGCAATTGTGGATGAAGTGGACTCAATCCTCATCGACGAAGCCAGAACACCTCTTATCATATCCGGTCAGGGAGAGGAATCCACAGACCTTTATAAGTTTGCGGATATGTTTGCAAAAAGACTTACTTCTGTAAGAATCAAAGAAACAGATGAAAAGGTCCTCAATGACGAAGCAGAATGTGACTATATAATTGACGAAAAGGCAAAAACCGCTACCCTCACTGCAAAAGGTGTAAAAAAAGCGGAAGAAATGTTTAATGTAGAAAATCTCTCCGATCCTGAAAATATGACTCTTTCTCACCATATCAATCAGGCTATCAAAGCCAACGGTGTTATGAAAAGAGATATTGATTATGTAGTAAAAGACGGAGAAGTAATCATAGTTGACGAGTTTACCGGCCGACTTATGGTGGGAAGACGATACAGCGAAGGTCTTCATCAGGCAATTGAAGCAAAAGAAGGCGTAAATGTGGAAAGAGAATCAAAGACTCTTGCTACAATCACCTTCCAGAACTACTTCAGACTCTATTCAAAACTCTCCGGTATGACCGGTACTGCAGAAACGGAAGAAGCAGAATTTCAGGCTATATACAAACTTGATGTTGTAGTTATCCCTACAAACAAACCTATGATAAGAAAAGACCACAACGATGTGGTGTACAAATCCGAAAAGGGTAAGTTTGATGCAGTAGTCAGAGAAATAAAGAAATGCCACGAAAAAGGTCAGCCTGTTCTTGTGGGTACGGTTACCATCGAAAATTCAGAAAAATTAAGCAATCTTCTTAAGAAACACGGTATAAAACACAATGTGCTCAACGCCAAATTTCACGAAAAAGAAGCAGAAATCGTTGCACAGGCAGGAAAAATCGGTGCTGTTACCATTGCCACAAATATGGCAGGCCGTGGTACAGATATTATGCTTGGCGGTAATGCGGAATTTCTTGCAAAAGATGCTATGAAAAAACAGGGATTTGACGAAGATATGATCCTTGAAGCAGTGGGATTTTCTGAAACAGATGATGAGGAAATTCTTAAGGCAAGAGAAACTTACAGAGAACTTTATGATAAGTTCAAAGAAGAAATTGCCTCAGACCGTGAAAAAGTAATAGAAACCGGCGGTCTATATATAATAGGTACAGAAAGACACGAATCAAGACGCATAGACAATCAGTTAAGAGGCCGTTCAGGCAGAACGCGTGACCCCGGTGAAAGCAGATTTTTTATCTCATTTGACGATGATCTTATGAGAAGATTCGGTTCTGACAGAATGAGGGGAATAATTGATGCTCTCAAAATGCCCGAAGACGAGGCAATAGAACACGGTATGCTTTCAAGTGCCATAGAAAATGCGCAGAGAAATGTGGAAGGAAACAACTTCCAGGCAAGAAAAAATGTCCTTGAATTTGACGATGTAATGAATGTGCAGAGAGGCGTTATATACTCTCAAAGACAGGATGTGCTTGACGGAAAGGATCTTGAGAATTCTATCCGCAAGATGATTTCTGATTTTTGTGAATCTACTGTATTTTCATATACTTCATCATCTTCATACCCTGATGACTGGAATCTTAAGGGAATGATTGAATATCTTGAATCAGTATTTATTGAAGAAGGAGAACTTACCTTTACAAGAGATGATCTGGAATATATGGATCAGAAATCTCTTATCGAAACCATTCACAATATCGCCTTAAAGAAATATGAAGAAAAAGAGGCAGAAATCGGCGAAGAAAAATTGCGTGAAATCGAAAGAATGGTTCTTCTCCGTGTTGTTGATGAAAAATGGATGGATCATATAGACAATATGGACCAGTTAAGAAGGGGAATCGGTCTTCGTGCATACGGACAAAAGAATCCTGTACAGGAATACAAGGATGAAGGATACCAGATGTATGAAGAAATGATAGGAAATATCGGCGAAGATGTAATCAAACTTCTTTTTAGAATAAAACTTACTACAAATATAGAAAGAAAAGAATCTTCAAAAAATATTACTATGAGTCACGGTGACGGAGAACAACAACCAAAAAAACCCGTTACCAAAGACAAAAAACCGGGCAGAAATGACCCTTGTCCATGCGGCTCGGGCAAAAAATACAAAAAATGCTGCGGTATTGACGAATAATTTTTTAATAATTTTCTTATATAAAAGGATGTGATTTTTGATGTTGGAAATGGATCAGTTAAGACTCGCTCTTACAGGTCTTAAAAATAATATTGAGAATTTGAGGGATTCACTTTGACATTGCCGGAACTGTTGAAAAAATAGAAGAATTGGAACAAGAGGCAATGAAAGAAGGATTCTGGGATGATATGGAAAACAGCCAGAAAGTCCTTAAACTTACAAAAGATTTAAAAACAAAAGTAGAAAAATATGAAAATTTAAAATCATCCTATGACGATACTCTCGATATGATAGAAATGGCTATCGAAGAAGAAGAGGATGAAATGTATCCCGAACTTAACGAGGCATATAAGGCGATAAAGGAAGATCTTGAAAAACAGACTCTCGAAACTCTCCTTTCCGGTCCTTATGACAAAAACAATGCCATTGTTACACTTCATGCCGGCGCAGGCGGTACTGAATCTCACGACTGGGCAGAAATGCTTTACAGAATGTATACTCATTATGCAGAAAAAGCAGGATATTCCGTAGAAACTCTTGACTATCTGGCAGGTGAAGAAGCGGGTATAAAGAGTGTTACCATACTTGTATCGGGACTTAATGCATACGGATATCTTAAATCCGAAATGGGTGTGCACAGACTGGTGAGAATTTCTCCTTTTGATGCTGCAGGCAGAAGACATACATCATTTGCTTCCTGCGAAGTAATGCCGGAAATTGACAATGATGTGGAAATCACCATTTCTCCCGATGATTTGAAAATCGACACCTTCCGTGCCAGTGGTGCCGGCGGTCAGCATATCAACAAGACAGATTCTGCCATAAGAATTACTCATATTCCTACAGGTATCGTAGTTGCCTGTCAGACAGAACGAAGTCAGCATCAGAACAAAGATACTGCTATGAAAATGCTCAAATCAAAACTTGTGGAAATAAAAGAAAGAGAACATATGGAAAAAATAGAAGATATAAAAGGCGTACAAAAAGAAATTGCCTGGGGAAGCCAGATAAGATCTTATGTATTTCATCCATATACTCTGGTCAAAGACCACAGAACAGGATATGAAATGGGTAATATAAATTCTGTTATGGACGGTGATCTTGACGGGTTTATCAATGAATATCTGAAACAGTCAGGTCTTGGTACAATCAATAATAAATAAGGAGTTTACAAATGAAAAAATTAAGAAAAATTACTTCTTTTGCCATTGCTTCTTTTGTCTTTATGTCTTCATTAAACGCTTTTGCACAGAATATTGATGTTGATTTCAATAAAGTAACCATAAATGTAAACGGTGAAAAAACAAACGGCAACAATATTCTTTATAATGACAGAACATATGTTCCTTTAAGAGCAATTTCAGAAATGCTTTCTAAAGAAGTTTTATGGAACGATGAAACAAAGACAATTGACATAAATGATGCAGAAGGAATGTTTTTTAAAGGAATTTCTGTGGGAAAAATGGGCAATCTTGATATTTTGTCCGATGAATATAAGATTTTTGAAAGTATTGTAAAATCAAAAAATTCTTCATCAGAAACTCCCCTTTCTGACGAAGAAATTCAAAATCAGACAAAAGAAAGCATCAAAAAATACAAAGCAATTATTCTTTTGATGAAAGAGAACAACCTTTCTCTTCCAAAAAATATTTCAGAAGAATTTGATGCAAATTTCAAAAAGACAAATGAATATTATATGTCCCAGGGACTTGGTGAAAATGCCTTTTTGCAACTTCTTGAATTTATGGGATATACCTATGATTCATACAAATTTGAAAATCAGATAAATAAGGCAAATTCCATACTTTCTTCTCATTTTTCAAAAAATTATTCTGAAGAAGAAATGAAATCATATTATGATTCTCACAAAGATAATTTCAAAAATGATATGGTTCAGGCAAAACACATTTTGCTTCTTACCGAAGGTAAAAATGAAGAAGAAATCAAAACAATTGAAACCAAAGCAAAAGATATCCTTTCAAAAATCAAAAAAGGTGAAGACTTTGACAAACTTATGGCTGAATATTGTGAAGATCCCGGTGTCAAATCAAATCCCGAAGGATATATTTTTGGCAAAGGTGAAATGGTAAAAGAATTTGAAGAGGCTTCATTTGCTCTCAAAAATAAAGGAGATGTAAGTGATGTTATCATGTCTTCCTACGGTTTTCATATTATAAAACTGGTAGACAGATTTGATACAATTCCTTTTGACAAAGCAAAATCTTCAATAAATTCTCTTCTTAATGTACAACACATAAATTCTCTTATTGAAGAAAAAATAAAAAATACTGAATTTTCCTTAGACACAAATCTTATAAATCAGAATGAAACTCCGGCAGAAGACGAAATTTTTACTCCGGGAAAGGCAACTGTTGATGTTTCCTTGAACAATGTCAAAATAAATGTTAATGGAAAAGAAGTAAATAATGACAACATCGTATATATGGGCAGAACATATGTTCCCTTAAGAGCAATTTCAGAAATGCTTTCAAAAGAAGTAATATGGTATGCTGATACAAACACTGCAGATATCACAGATAATTACGGTGTATTATTTGTGTCGGAAGAAGAAGAACTTGATACATACAAATCTATAATAAAAGCAGAAAATAAAGATCTTGATGAAGAAAGTGTCACAAAAAAAGCAAAAGAACAAATGGAATACGACAGAAAAGTAGTTTCTTATGCTTCTTCTCTTAACATAAAGGCAGATAAAACTCTCAAAGAAGATTATGACAATTATATTTTTCAAATCAAATCACAACTTGCACAAACAGGCAACGCCGATGAAGCATACAAAATGATGCTTTCTTCAATGGGATATACCGAAAAGGCAATAAAAAGAATATTTGAAATAGATTTCTATAATAACAAACTTTTTGAAGTTCTTTTTAACGAAATCAAACCTTCTGAAGAAGAGATAAAAGATTTTTATGAAAAAAATAAAGAATCTTTTGTATACAACGGTATCAGAGTTAAACATATTCTTATATATACCATTGATGATTACGGCAATCCTCTTGATGAAGAAACAAAGAAAGAAAAGAAAACTCTTATTGATAAAATTTACAAAAAAGCAACATCAGGAGAAGACTTTGATTCTCTTATGAAAGAATATTCAGAAGATGAAACAATCAATGATTATCCGGACGGATATACTATCGCTAAAGGTGATATGATAAAAGAATTTGAAGATGCTGCATTCTCTATTGAAAATGTAGGTGATGTATGTGAACCTGTTCTTTCAAAATACGGCTATCATATCATAAAATTAGAAGAAAAATTACCTTATTATTCTCTTGATGATAAAGATTTTTTTGCATTTCTGGAACAAAGTCTTGCAAAAGAAAATTTAACCAAAAAAATCAAAGATAACTAATTATTATACAATAGCATTAAAATTTTTATTTTTCTCTTGTCAATATAAAAATTTTATGTTATAATTCACTTATGTATAATTATGTTTTACAGAAGGTGAAATTTTGCATAGATTTTTTGTGGATCCTTCTTCTATTGAGGGTGACTACATTACTCTCACCGGATCGGATGCAAATCATATAAAAAATGTTTTGCGTCTTTCAAAAGGAGAAGAAGTTACCGTATGTGACGGAGTATGCTCCGACTATATTTGTGTAATAGAAAATACAGATAAAGATATATTGTTAAAAATCAATGTATCTTATCCTGCAGAAACCGAACCACCTGTACATATTACACTTTTTCAGGGATTACCCAAGTCTGACAAACTTGAATATATTATTCAGAAATGTGTAGAACTCGGTGTATCGGAAATAGTACCTGTACAGACAAAAAGATCTGTTGTAAAAATCAAAGATTCTTCGAAAAAACAGGAAAGATGGCAGAAGATTTCCGACGAAGCATGTAAACAGTGCAAAAGAGGTATTCTTCCAAAAGTCCATTCTCCCGTTCTTTTTAAAGATATGTTTACATTCATAAAAGAAGATTCTCTTTCTCTTTGTGCATACGAAAATGAAAAAGAAAATTCTTTAAAAACCATTCTTTCTTCATCTTCTTCTGAATCAATAAATATTTTTATTGGTCCCGAAGGCGGTATTGATGAAGAGGAAATTTCAATTTTACAAAAACATAATTTTAATATTATTACATTAGGTCCGAGAATTCTCAGAACCGAAACTGCACCGTTGGCACTTGTTTCTGCCATTATGTACGAACTTGGCGACTGGTAAAAGAGGACTTAAGAGGAGATAATAAAATGAAAAAAATTCTTACAAAACAATCTATTGAAGAAACACATTCAAATCTTACTTTAGTTTCTTCTGTATTTGCCCTTATTGTTTTTACAATAATACTTTTTATTTATAATAATACAACCAACCCTGCTGCTATAGAATTTTGCAGTTCTCTCTCAATCTCATTATCTTTCCTTTCATTGGGAGGAGCGATTATTCTTGCAGTAATGGTATTTGTAAAGAAAAATACTTTCCTTACAGAATATTCATCTTTTCTTGCAGTTCTTTCTGCATTGTTCTATATTCTGAAAGGTAATTATATTACCTACTTAATCGGCGGTTCAGAAAAGTCTATTTTTGTTGCCGTTATAGTAACTGCTCTTTACTGGTTGACAGCAATTGTATATCATTGTTTCCTTAAAGAAAAAATGAGACCAAATACACTGGCTTCTTCAATTATTATAACAGTTTCCTTTTTGATTGTTATAGGTGTCGTAGTTTCTAATTATATAATGACTCCTTCAATAGTTTTTTAAAATATAAATTATAAAAAAGTGTGATAGATCACACCTCAGCTCCCCTGCCCCTCAATCTTGAGGGGTGGGTTTTCTTTTTGCAAAAAATATTGTATAATAATTTTATGAACATAATTCAAAAAATTTTTTCCGATCATTTTCACACTGTTGC
>JAZSJF010000119.1:0-2882 GCA_045534195.1 Clostridia bacterium
TTCTATTCAGGATTTGTATATACAATGCTCAATATTCCGAGCGAAATGTATACACCGCTCTTTGCCATTGCCCGTAATGCAGGATGGTGTGCTCACCGTATGGAAGAACTTATTACAAGCAAAAAAATTCTCAGACCTGCATACAAGAGCATTTGCAAAATCGGTGCAAAATATGTGGAAAAGAAAGAGCGAGGATTTGACAAGTAATCAGATTGTCGCTGCAAATATTGATGATAAGAATGAACAATTACTGATACGGAGGGGTTTTTATGAGAATTTTATTTCAGGGTGATTCAATCACAGACGCTGGAAGATCAAGAGAAAATGACGGTATGGTCGGAGTAGGGTATCCTCTTTTTGTAAAGGCTGAACTCGGTTATGAAGAAATGGAAAAGAACCACAAGTTCTTCAACAGAGGAGTAAGCGGAAACAGAGTTACTGACGTGTATGCAAGAATAAAAAGAGATATTCTTAATCTCAAACCTGATGTTATGAGCATTCTTATAGGTGTTAATGATGTATGGCACGAACTTCAGGAATCTCCCAACGGCGTTTCCAATGAGAAGTTTTACAAAATTTATACTATGCTCATTCAGGAGATAAAGGAAGAATTGCCTGACATAAAAATTATGATTTTTGAGCCTTTTGTACTTAAGGCATCTGCAACAGAAGACAACTGGGATTATTTTAAATCAGAAGTAGCAAAAAGAGCAGAAACCGCAAAGAGAGTCGCAGAAGAAAACGGACTTACATTTATTCCTTTGCAGGATGGTTTTGATAAACTCTGCGAAAGAGCAGAAGAGTCAGAATGGCTTGAAGACGGTGTTCATCCTACATCATTTGGTCATATCTATATCAAAAATGAATGGATTAAGGCTTACAAAAATCTTAGATAGTTTTGGTTTGTTTAATCAGGATAGTTTATAACAACTGTCCTGATTTTATTTTTTATGCATAAATTACACAAAACTATTGCATAATTGCATAAAAAAGTGTATAATCAACACTGTAGAATTTATAAGTATTAAAGAAGGTAATAAAATATGAAAACGGTGGCTTTGACATCCAATCCGAGAAAAGACGAAAATTATAATATAGCAAAAAAGGTCTGTGAATATCTTAAAGGACATTTCAATCTTATCTGTGATGAAAAGATGAATATAACTGAGGCAGAAAGAGTTTCGGTTGATGAAATAAGAGAAAGAGCGGATATTATGATTGTTATCGGCGGTGACGGTACAATTCTTCGTTTTTGCAGACTTTTGTGCAAAAAAGAAACTCCTGTTCTCGGTATCAATATGGGAAGACTCGGATTTCTTGCAGAGGTTGAGGTAGAAGACCTTGAAAAGGGAATGAATGCATTGATTGAAGGAAATTATTCAATAGAAAAAAGGTCTATGTTGTACGGATCTATCATTCGTGACGGCAGACCGGTGGATAAATTCAATGCACTCAATGATATTGTGGTATCCTGTTCTTCCTTCAAAAGAATGGTAAATACAAAAATAAAGATTGACGGTGTGATTGCAGGTTCATATGCATCTGACGGAATTATTGCGGCAACTCCTACGGGCTCTACCGCGTATTCTCTTTCTGCAGGCGGTCCGATAGTTGATTCATCTCTGGATGTAACGGTACTTACGCCGATTTGTCCTCACACACTTTCTTCAAGATCAATCATTGTCCCCACATATAAGCCAATTGAGATAGAAGTGTGGTCAAAATCATCAAAGGGGCTTTTGCTCACTGTTGACGGACAGGAAGGATTTTATCTGCAAAATGACGATGTGGTGAGAATCTGCCGTTCCAGATACAAGAGTCATCTTATAAAGATAGAGGACAGAAATTTTTATGATATATTAAAAAACAAAATATCCGAAAGGACAGTCTGATATGAATAAAGCCGAAAGACAGTTGATTATCCTTAATATTATATCAAAATATGATGTATCCACTCAGGATGAACTTACAGAACTTTTAAACAAAGCGGGATGTAATGTTACTCAGGCAACCACCTCAAGAGATCTTCAGGAGATGAGAATTACAAAAGCAGTGGGAGATAACGGTAAATACAAATATCTTCCTCCCAATCCCAACAAAAAGGATACTTCTGACAAAATGAGTGCAGTTTTTACTCAGTGTGTCACATCCTGCGATTATGCAAACAACATTGTAGTTGTAAAGACTATCTCCGGTGCGGCACAGGCGTGTGCTGCGGCACTTGATTCCTTTGATCACGATGCTATGCTTGGATGTATTGCCGGTGATGACACTATTATGGCTGTTGTAAGAAGTGCAGAGGCTGCAAAGGAACTTGTTGACAAACTTTCTCGTTATATCGAAAGGTAGATTGTGTTATGCTTAAAACGCTGACTGTAAAAAATATAGCATTAATAGATAACGCCCTTATAGATTTTTCTGATGGTCTGAATGTGCTTACCGGTGAAACGGGTGCAGGTAAATCACTTATTATAAATTCACTTGGTATCCTCAAAGGTAACCGCACATCAAAAGAACTTATAAGAAACGGTGAAACAAGTGCCGTTGTTAGCGGTGTATTTGAGATAAATGATGTGATACGGGAAAAAATCCTGGAAATTACCGGAATAGAATGTGATGACGAGATTCTTATATCCAGACAAATCACTGTGGATGGGAAAAATAATATCCGTATAAACGGCGCACCTGTGATACTAAGTATGCTCAAAACGGTGGGGGATTTGCTTATAAATATCCATTCTCAGCACGACGGTACAGTTTTACTTAACAAATCGTCACACATTGGATTTCTTGATGATTTTTGCGGTGAGGAATTTTCTGTTATAGATGAGTATACAGAATCCTATCATCGTTTAAGAGAGATTGAAGATGCACTTGAGAAG
>JAZSJF010000168.1:0-4840 GCA_045534195.1 Clostridia bacterium
CAGGAAAAACTTATAATAAATTTTCTGCTGAAAAGATTTTCAAGTCTTGATACTTTTTTGTCCATATATCCATCTCCCTTAAATTATTTTCCCAGAATAAGCAAAGCATTGGATATCATCTTTGCACACTCGGCTCTCGTCACGGGTTTGTCGGGATAAAAAAATCCATTCCCGTCACCCGAAACAATCCCGTATTCCAGAAGTTTGTCGATATACGCTTTTGCCCAGTGATTTTCTGTATCTTTAAATTTTTCCGGCATATTTTTCACCACCAAACATACAAAATTATCCCACATTTCGTTCTTTCTGCCATTTGTAACAAAGGGCATCGGACACAGTTTGCCGGTCACATCATAATGACATACAAGCCTGTCCGGACCAAGATTGTATTTGTTAAGAATAAAAGCACAGAGTTTTGCAGTATTACACAATGTTTCATCTGATATTGAATACACACCGTCTGTTAAAAACGAAACCATTTCGATCCCGATTGAATTTGAGTTTGTACATTTTCCGTAGTAAGGCGCTTTGGCGGATGAAACTGTTTTGTCCCCAACATGCCACGCAATATTTTTGTCTTCTACACATTGCCACACTGTATCGGATTTATCAACGAAATAATGAGCAGATGCACCTCTGTATACATCTTTGAAGTATACTGTGTTGTCATAGGCAGCACCTTCGTAATCTTTTTTACCTGCAGTATAATGAACTGCAACATATTCGATTTTTCTGTTTTTACCGGTCCTGAAATTTGTTTTTGTTAAATTTTGTTTTATATTCATATTTACTTATAAGTGAGCCTTTTCATTAAGATATTTATCAAGTTTTTCTTTTGCAACAGGTACAGTATGATTTGCACCAAGTTGAATCAGTCCGTCAAGACAGGCAGAAAGTGCAAAACAAAGAATAGCGTTTTCTTTTTTTATTCTTTCTATTTCTCTGTCCTGAATTTGTTGTCTTTGAAACCATTTGTATACCGATACAAACATACCTGTTATAATCCCAATCGAACTTATAAGTACGGCGATTTTTTGTATAATTTCTGTTTCCGTAATTTAAATCACCTCTTTTTAGTCTGTCAAAAAGAAAGCCTTATACAAACGCTTTGCTTTTTATTATTGTTATTTGTAATTTTTATTGCTCTGACCGATTTGTTGGAAGAATTATTGTCCAGTACTTTCCATATAGCCGTTTTTCTGTCAGGATAAACCGAATATGTAACATAAAATGTAACTTCATCGCTTGTTGCCGCAAATCCCAGATCGAAATCAGTATTTTTGTAAAATATAAGGGGAAGTTCGGCAACTATACTTTCACCCGGCATAACAGTCCGCTCAAAAATATAGTACCGTCCTCTTTTTTCTCTTAAGAAATATTCCACTTATACCGTTTCCTTACCGCATTTTGACATATGGATGAGAAGGCCTTTTTTTGTGTTAAATTCCTTTGCGCAGTTACTGCACACAAACTTTTCATCAAAAACTTCATCGGTTTTTGATTTGATTTCCTCAAGACAATCTCTGCATATAAGCAGAGAATTTCTGTGTTCTCTTTCTCTGGATATGCTCATCACTTTGCCCGGCGTATATCTTCCGCATATTTTGCAGGCGTGTTTTGCAAACTTTATCCTCAGAGGTTTTACTTTTACCATACATTTCTCCTCTTATTTCTTCTTAAAATTTCTTTTTTGTTTTTTTCAACTGCAGCAATCGATCTGTCAGTATGAGAAATCTTTTCTTTTTTTCCTCTTTTGAAATCAACAAATCTGAATGGTTGAACTGCATATCTCAAGCCGGCTATTGCATCGTCAAATCCCGTTTCCGGTGCATCTGTATATTCACCTTTTACAGAATCGTATTCCCAGTGATAAGACTCAATTTCGGATATAAGTCCGCGACATGATAAATCAATATGGATTTTGTGGCGTTTGAGAAAATCAATCTGGTCAAGAACAGACGATCTTTTTGAAAATCTTGTTGTTTTATCACTGGGAATTACTCTGTATCCTGCTTTTCTCCACATTCTGATGCGATCCGGTTCGGCACAATCCGCATACATACTTACATCTTTCGGAAACATTCCCTCTGACAAACTGATAATTTCAGAAGAATCAAGTTCCTTTACATAAAGTTCCTTTATGACATACAGTTCATTATCCTTCATTCCCACAAGAAGGATACAGTTGGCATGATTAAATCCGAAATCCTGTCCCATAGACAAAGAATCATAAAAATCCGGATTCTGATTCACTTCTTCTATAACATAATTCGAAAAAATCAGGCCTTCCGTTTCTCCCCATTCTCCAAGCCCGTACACTCTGTACCCGTCCGGGTCGGTTAACTTTCTGCGTTCCATACGCATATAATAGTCCGAATCAATAAATCTGTTGTCACGGTAGGTAGAATGATGGGTAAAAACGTTTTTGTCTTTCACATCAAAAAACATTCTCTTTATCCAGTGTTTGCTGCTGACAGGATTAAAGGTAAGTTTTATCTGATAAAACAGATTCCCGGGAAGTTTACCTCTCAGTCTGTCATCAATGATTTCAAAATCCTCTTTTGTAAGTTCTGTTGCTTCTTCAATCCACACATCTGTCAGTTTGCCTTTTTCAAATGTAACAGATTTAAGTTTTTCTCTCTGTCTGTCATCATTCATTCCTGCAAACATAACAGTGTTGCCGTTTTTGCATTGGATTTTCATAGGACTTTTGGTATATGAAAAATATTCATTGACACCAAGTCTTTCTATTGCGGATATAAGTTCCGCAAAGGTTGAATTACGGTTGGATTGCTCGATTTTTCTGACACAAAGAAGATTTCTCCCCTTATCCTTTAAAAGCCTTAATATATACATTTGTGCGGTATCAACACTCTTTCCGCTTCCGGCACTGCCTTTCATAGCAATGTACCTGCATTTGGATTTGTGAAGTTTTGCAAATGCTTTATTAAAGCCAACTTTAATTTTCATTCAATCCCTCTTTGATACAGATTTCATCCTCACTGTCACCATAATCAATCATAAAGACTATTTCATTGTCACTATCATCATTTTCTTCACAACCAAGTTTATCCCTGCACATTGAAATTACAGATGTGATTTCTGAAATTTTACTGATTTTAAGATCATTGATTTTACGGATAAGATAATTTTTTTCTGTTTTTGACATATCCTCCTTGTCGAGAGTATCAATGTAGTCGATAAGTTCATTAAGAACATCCTCGCTTTTACTTGCAAAAGATATCCTTTTATCAATAAGACAGAGAGCACTGTCAAGGATTTTTCCGGCCGTTTGAACGATACTTTCTTCCGTAGCCTTGTCAGGCTCTGTCTTAATCACTTCTTCTTTTTTCTTCATGTGAAAATATACACCTTCAAAGTCACACTGCTTTTACTTCGAATTTTGAAAGATACTCATCCCAACGGCGAACCCTTTCTTTTAGAATAATTCCGAGAGCAGAGTCATCGTTTATGCATACATCATTGCCTGCAAACTTTATTTTGAAATAACATTTCTTAAATACTTTTCCCTTGTCATATGTAAGCGCATTTCTTACATCTTCATCGGTAATTCGTCCTTCATAACTCATCACAATGTTATCTGTACTGAATCCCCTCAGATACCACAGACAAAGATTATAATAATGCTCTCTCAGTTCGTCCGGGGTTTTAAACTTGTTTTTGTCAACATCTGCGGGGATAAGATTTCTTACCCATCTTGCGACTACCTGTCTGGGCACTCCGAGTATTTCAGACATCTTTTTACAGGACATACCGGCATTATTTAAGATAAAAGCCTTCTGAATTTCATCAGGAATCATTTCTGACTGTTTCGGTTTTTTCAAAGAAAGTTTTTTTGCTATTTTATTCACCGTTTTTGCTGAGGTGCCGATTTTCTTTGCTATTGCCTTGTCTGTATAGCAGGAATACATAGAAATAACTGCATCGGCAAATTTTCTTTCATAAAACGAAAGCCCGTATTCTGAATATGTCATAACATACACCCCTTTTTCTTAAATGTTTTATTATCTACAAATATTCTATAAAATTTTTTGTCCAAAATTTGGTACATTAAGTATTTTCTTTGTAAAAATTTTATAAAATGACAAAACTTAAAAGAAATATACATAAAAGAAACGGGTTTTATCACACTTTGTGTAAATTTTCGAAAACTTCACGCACTGTGTTATGTATGGGCTAATTCTATCATCGATTTTTTATTTGTCAAATCTGTATTTTTTTGATGTTTCGACTACAATTTTCTGCTTAATGGTGCGGTTTTACACTTCTTTTCGACTAAAAAATCCACAATTTGACATATTCACAAACCGTGATATAATTTTGACATAAACAAAAAATATTCGACAAAAGGTGTGATAAAAATGTTTGGAAAAGCATTGAGAGAATTGCGCAAAAAAAATAACCTCTCACAAAAGGAACTGGCAGAGGCTATTGATGTGGCGCCAAGCACAATAAGTATGTACGAAAAGGGAAAGAGAAATCCTAACGAAGAACTCTTAAAAACAATTGCCACATACTTTAATGTATCTACAGACTACCTGCTTGGACATATAAGAACAAACGAAAACAGTAATGATGAACTGAATGTGTATTTAGAACAACTAAGAAAAAACGATGAAATGAAAATGCTATTCAAACTTGCATCAAATGCAACAGAAGATGACCTTAAAGCAGCAATAACATTTCTCGAAATGATGAAAAACAAATAGAATGGAGTAAACAATGTACAATTTAAGTGATAACATATGTGTAGAAGTCATTGATATGCCTCTGATTATAAAAGGGTTTACGAAACTTTGTGATTATGATTTTTATAATA
>JAZSJF010000239.1:0-3680 GCA_045534195.1 Clostridia bacterium
AATCGTTGTTTCTGTTGATTCCAAGGGTTATCAGACCGAAGAAGCAGGAAAATTTGCAGGTATGTACTATGAAAAGTCAAATGCTGCAATTTTAGAAGAATTACACTCTACAAATTCTCTTATGAAGATAGAACCCATTATGCATCAGTATCCGCATTGCTGGAGATGCCAGAGCCCGATTGTATTCAGAGCAACAGAACAGTGGTTTGCTTCTGTAGATAAGTTTAAATTAGATGCAGTCAAGGCAATTGAAGGCGTTGAATGGCTTCCTAAGTGGGGCGAAGAAAGAATTGCCAATATGGTTAAGGACAGATCTGACTGGTGTATCTCCCGTCAGAGAAAATGGGGTGTACCTATTCCTATTTTCTACTGTGCTGAGTGCGGCAAAGAATATTTCAATGAAGAAACAATGAAAATCGTTTCTGACCTGTTCAGAAAAGAAGGTTCAAATATCTGGTATGCTACTGAAGCAGACGATATTCTTCCAAAGGGAACAAAGTGTCCTGTCTGCGGATGCGAACACTTCACAAAAGAAGAAGACATCATGGATGTATGGTTTGATTCAGGTTCCAGCCATTATGCAGTTCTCACGGGCGAAAACTTCGAAAAGAGATGGCCTGCAGACCTTTATCTCGAAGTTAACGACCAGTACAGAGGTTGGTTCCAGTCATCACTTCTCACATCTGTTGCAATGGGACTTGGTTCACCTTATAAGACAGTTATCACACACGGTATGGTTGTTGACGGCAACGGCAAAAAGATGAGTAAATCTCTTGGCAACGGTATTGATCCTCTTGATGTTGCAAAACAGTTTGGTGTGGATATTTTAAGACTCTGGGTTGTATCTGCCGATTATAAGACAGATGTAAGAATCAGTAATGATATTCTTAAGCAACTCGCAGAAAGTTACAGAAAAATCAGAAATACAGCACGTTATATTCTCGGCAATATAAGTGACTTTGAGCCTGATACAAATTCAGTTAAGTACGAAGATATGCTTGAAATTGATAAATGGGCTCTTATGAGAGTAAATGAACTTGCGAAGAAAGTTATGGAATCATACCGTAACTATGAGTTCCATTCACTTCATCACGCAATTCACAATTTCTGTGTAGTAGATATGAGTAACTTCTATCTTGATATTATCAAAGACAGACTCTATACAGAAAAAGCAGACAGTGTAGAGAGAAGAAGTGCACAGACAACAATGTATACAATTCTTGATTATCTTGTAAGACTTCTTGCACCGGTTCTCTGCTTTACAACAGAAGAAATCTGGAATGCAATGCCTAAGAGCAAATCTCAGGATGCAGAAAGTCCGCTCTTTGCAGGGATGCCGGAAGTTAACGATAAATTCTTTGACGGTGAACTTAACGAAAAGTTTGAAAAGTTTATCGGTATCAAGAATGATGTTGCAAAGGCTCTGGAAATGGCAAGAGCAGACAAGACTATCGGTCACTCACTGAACGCTAAGGTTACACTTTATGCAGAAGGCAATCTCTATGAATTCTTAAAGGCTAACCAGAATGACCTTATGACTATCTTTATCGTATCTGATACAGAAGTATGCGAAGGTAAGAAGGAAGATGCTTATAAGGGAGAATACACTGACGGTCTTTATGTATCTGTAAGTCAGGCAGAAGGCGAAAAGTGTGAAAGATGCTGGATGTATTCAAAGGCAGTAGGAGAGGATAAGGATCATCCTACACTTTGTGCAAGATGTGCAGCAGTTGTTAAATAATTTACAAACAAAAACGGGAGTTAAAATTCATCTGAATTTTAACTCCCTCTTTTAATACTATTATTTTTTGGAAACATTAAGTTGGCTGATCACAATACCTGCAAACATCAGTATGCAACCTATATATCCTCTCAGGGTGATAATTTCATTTAAGAATATCATACCGCCGATTGCGGCAAATACAGACTCTGTTGAAAGGATAATCGGTGCATATGTAGGGTCCGCATCTCTTTGTCCCATTATCTGACAGGTATATGCAACACCTGATGAAAATACACCGCAGTATATAATAGGCCAGAGTGTGGAAGTGAGAAGGTGTGTTGTGGGCACCGGCTCAGTGAAGAATCCTGTTATAAGTCCTATGAGCCCGCAGGTGAAAAACTGTACTGCAGAATATTTGATAGGGCTTACTTTGTCTATAAACTTATCTATTGTAAGGATGTGGAATGTCCAGAATACCGCTCCCACAAGAAGATATATATCGGATATTCCAACTGATGTATATCCGTCAGTCATACACAAAAAATACAGACCGGCTATGGAAAGCACCGCACCTGTCCATACATTCCAGGATGTCTTTTTTCTCCATATTACAAATGCAAAAATCGGCACAAGCACCGAGTAGAATCCGGTGATGAATCCTGCTTTGCCGGCAACCTTATCAATGTTTATTCCTTCCTGTTGAAGATAAGATGCGATAAAAAGTACTGTACCGGTTATCATTCCGTATTTAAGAGTGGATAAGAATTTTTTGTTAAAAATACTTTCTTTTTCAAAAATCAGTATTACGGGAATAAGTGCTATTGTTCCGAGAAACGACCTTGCCGCAAGGAAATACCCCGAGCCTATATTTACATCACATTGTGCAACAAATGCAAATCCCCATACAATGGCCGCTACAAATAAAAAAATATTTGACTTTAATCTTTTGCTCACTTTTTATTACCTCTTTTGTAAATAATAACAAAATCAATTCTACCATTAATTGCAAAAATATGCAAGATATTTTCAATACTACAACACTTTATTTTCACATATTTATCATAAATATAAGGTAGTATAATATCAAACAGAAGAGATTCTGTTTTCGTGAAATCATTTTTTCACATATTCCCCTGAATAGGAAAAACCGATACACAATGTATCGGTTTTTCCTTTTATATATCAGTTTTTATTCTTTGGAGTTTATATTCCGCAATGATTTACTTAGCGGCTTTGTCAATAGCTTCCCAAAGGCCGTTTAAGTAACAGGAACCAAGAGCTCTGTCATAAAGACCGTAACCCGGTTTGCCTGTTTCTCCCCATACCATTCTTCCGTGGTCAGGTCTGATAGGACCTTCAAACTTGATATCATAGAAAGCCTTCATAATTTCATACATATCAATGCTTCCGTATTCTGACATATGAGCAGTTTCTTCAAATGAGCATCCGTCAACTCTCAAGATGTTTCTTACATGACCGAAATGAATCCTGTCAGAGAAATCGTGAATAAGTTTCACAAGATCATTTGCTGCATTTGGTCCGAGAGAACCTGTGCAGAGTGTAATACCGTTGTATGTACTTGGAACAGTTTCTGCAAGTCTCTTATAACTGTCATAATCCTTGATGATTCTGGGAAGTCCGAAGATACCCCAAGGAGGATCGTCAGGATGGATTGCCATCTTGATATCGTTGATTTCTGCTACAGGGATAATCTTTTTAAGGAAGTATCCGAGATTTTCCCAGAGTTTTTCATCATCAATTGCTTCGTATTCTTCAAGGATACCTTTGAGCTGATCCTTTGTATAACTTGCATCCCAACCGGGGAGTGTAAGTTCATCATTCTTAAGATCCCATTTATCAATCTGATCCTGATAATATACCAAAGATGTTGAACCGTCTTTGTTTACATGGTCAAGTTCAGATCTTGTCCAGTCAAATACAGGCATAAAGTTGTAGC
>JAZSJF010000427.1:0-2167 GCA_045534195.1 Clostridia bacterium
ATGGCTACGATCCGACTTTGCTTTTTCTTTTTCTACTTTAGCCTTTGCAGTTGTTTTCTTTGTTGTTTCTTTCTTAGCAGTTTCTTTTTTAGCGGTTTCCTTCTTTACAAACGCTTTCTTTGTTGTCTTTTTGTCTGCATCTTTTTTTGTTGTTGTTTTCTTTGCAGAAGTCTTTTTCTCTTTTATAATAATTTTCTTTATTTCGAGCGCTCTTTCGAAGTTGCCTTCGATAACAAGAGTACCGTCAGCAATGCTTTCTTCAAAGTTTTTCTTGTCTGTCATAATATCAATAAAGTCTTCGCAAGAAACAACAAACATCGCATCTCTGTCGTAATAATCAAAAGGCTCAACATAAATGTTTCCGTCGCTTATTTCAATGTAAAAAATACCTGAGGAATCCGGGTTGTTAAGATTAATCTGAATTGCAAGATGACCACTGATATCTTTGGCTTTAGCACCTTTAAGTGAAGCCTTCACTTTATCAAATGCTTCGATAAATGTCATTAAAAATCATCCTTTCAAATATATGATATAACATATTATATATCCAAACAGATATTTTGTCAACACGAATAAAGTCGGAAAAATAAAAAATTATTGTAAAATATCTGATTTTTTGTACAAAGGATGCAACTGTATCTGATCATCAACGCTCCAACCGACACAATGTCCGTTTTGCGAGAAATAAAGACTTGTTACATCGTTTTTGAACAGAAGTGCCCACTCAAGACTGGGTATATCCCCTATTCCGAAATCAATTCCCATCATCATAAAGGTAAATTTAAGAAGAAGGTCAATTTCGTGTCTGAATTCAAAAGTAGCCTTTTTTCTGATAAGTGTGTCCGATTTTGTGTAGTATAAATCGCACAAATCAGAAAACTTCTCAGGACTGTCGCCGAGAGGCATATATGAAGGTCCTCCGATTCCGTCGGCAAAAATCCCCTTCATACCATATTTTTCATAAGCCTTTGCAATCATCTGTGCAGATGTGCAAAAAAGACCGATTGGTTTGTCCTTGATATTCATAACATCTTCGTACCACATATTGAGAAGTTTACCCCCAAGACCTTGCCCTCTGCAAGTATCAAGAGTATGAAAATCACCGAAATTGCCCACAGAGTCATTGTGTCTTCCCCATCCGTTCCAGAGTCTTGAAACACATTCACCGTCTTTTTCAGCAATGTAAAAAGCATCATGGCATATATCCGCCAATTCACCCTTTACTCTCTTTTTGAAAACTTCTGTATGCGGCGTTCCGTGATTTGTTGAATCTATCATATCGATTAAGCCTTGACTTGATGAAGTAAACTCCTCGTCTGAATAAAATTTCTTAAAAATCATTATTTACACTCCTTCCGTTTTTTTTACTTATATCACAGACCGAATAATGTGTCAATGTTATATTTGTTTAATTTTTATATAATTCGACCAACAAAAAAGAGGTGTAAAAAACACCTCTTGTGATTCTAACGAAGAACCCTCTGCAAAAATTGCTTTGTTCTTTCATTCTTTGGATTTGAAAATACATCCTCCGGCTTTCCTTCTTCTATAATGTGTCCGCCATCCATAAATATAACTTTATCGGCAACTTCTCTTGCAAAACCCATTTCGTGAGTTACAACAACCATTGTCATCTGTGAATCTGCAAGTTTTTTCATTACATTAAGAACTTCACCTGTAAGTTCAGGATCAAGGGCGGATGTAGGCTCATCAAAAAGCATCAGATCAGGATTCATTGCAAGTGCTCTTGCAATGGCAACCCTCTGTTGCTGACCGCCGGATAACTGGCAAGGATAGTTATCTACCTTGTCACCAAGCCCCACTTCTTCAAGAAGTTTTTTTGCCTGTTTAACCGCCTCATCTTTATCCATCTTATTTACACACACCGGTGCTTCGATGATATTTTCGAGAACAGACTTATGAGGGAAAAGATTAAACTGTTGAAACACCATTCCCATTTTCTTAAGGAGTGGTCTTAATTCTTTGTCATTTTTGTATTCTCCGTTTTGAGCAATTGCATCGTCATACAAATAAATATTGCCTTCGTCGGCTTTTTCAAGTTTGTTTATACATCTTAAAAAAGTACTTTTACCCGAACCGGAAGGACCTATGATTGCAACAACTTCTCCTTTGTTAACGGTGAGATCGATACAAGTCGGATCGTAGC
>JAZSJF010000158.1:0-5220 GCA_045534195.1 Clostridia bacterium
GGCTCCGATCTTTCTTGATCACTGGTTGTGTCAACGTTAGCAACTACAGGGATACCGAGCTTGTGTGCTTCAGCTACAGCGATCTTTTCTTTTCTTGGGTCAACAACGAAAAGTGCGCCAGGAAGCTTCTTCATATCTTTAATACCGCCGAGGTATTTGTCGAGCTTTTCGATTTCAAGGTTAAGTTTTGCAACTTCCTTCTTTGGGAGAAGGTCGAATGTGCCGTCTTCTTCCATTTTCTTAAGCTGGTTAAGTCTGTCAATTCTCTGCTGAATTGTCTTGAAGTTTGTCATCATACCGCCAAGCCATCTTGCGTTTACAAAGTACATACCAACTCTTTCTGCTTCTTCTTTGATAGAATCCTGAGCCTGTTTCTTTGTACCAACGAAAAGGATGTCCTGACCGCTTTCTGCTACTTCTTTGATGAAAGCGTATGCTTCCTCAATTTTCTTAACGGTTTTCTGAAGATTGATAATGTAGATACCGTTTCTTTCTGTGTAGATGTACTCCGCCATTTTTGGGTTCCATCTTCTTGTCTGATGTCCGAAATGAACACCTGCTTCCAATAACTGTTTCATTGAAATTACTGACATTTTTTATTCCTCCTTTAGTTTATACCTCCGCATACTCTGCCAACCCTTACGGGCAACAAGGCAGGAATGTCTTATGCGTGTGTATTTCATACGGATTATATACTACCACAACCGTACACAAAAATCAAGAGTTTTTTTCATTTTTTTGGAATTATTTTTTTCTTATAAATTATTGATGTCGCAATATGAATTAATCTGGCTTTTAATATACGAAATATAATTCATAAGCCGTATGGTTCAATTCATAAAATTTCGAGTTTTTTCACATAATGTAACAATTAATCTGCTATACCATCAATGATACACCGTTTTTCCTAAAAAAAGTGTTAAAAATTTGTTAAATTTCACATTATGTAAACCATTCTGTAAACCTTGGCACATTTTGTCGATTTTATATGTAAACCTGTGGATAACTTACCAAAACCCGTAATTTCACAGTGTTATATGGTGGATAACTATGTTGAAATGTTGATATATTTTTATTTTTCGTGATAAACTCGCTGGTATTATGTAAACCAACTTGTTAACTCCATTTAACAATTATCCGATTGATTTTTTTTGTAAATCTGATATACTGTTCATAAAGGTAAATTCCCCGCTGTATTATATGTAGTACGGAAGGGAATGAATGTGCATGAAAAAATTTCTTTACTTTTGCATAGTGGGAATCGTATGTATAGCGGTAATATTATTTATACCCGGTAAAAATAATAAAATTTCCCACAACATTTCAAAAGACGGTTCTTCAAATGAAAAAAGACTGGAATACATCAGGTCTTACGGTTGGGAAGTATCTCCTATGCCGAAAGAAAAGACTCTTACACTGATACCTGAGGTATTCTCCTCTACTCTGGAGGATTATAACAATATGCAGTTAAAATCAGGGTTTGATCTGAAACCACTCTGCGGCAAGGAAATAGTACGTTTCTCATACAGACTTTTAAATCACCCTCTGGACAAAAATTATGCAAGAGTCAATATCTTTGTATATAAAGGTGAAATTGTTGCTGCCGATGTGTCAAGCACCAAACTTGACGGATTTATGCATTCCATAGAAAAGAAGAATTTTGATTAAACAAACATACAAAGGAGTATTATGTATGCGACTGGACAAATTTTTAAGTGATTGCAAAGTAGAATCACGAAAGAATCTTAAAAAGATTATCAGGCAGGGTGCTGTTTGCGTAAACGGCGTCTGTGAGAAAGACCCGGGCAAAAATATTATGGAAACAGATACTGTAACGGTATACGATCAGGTAATAGAATATGAAAAGTTTATCTATCTTATGATGAACAAACCCCGGGGATATATCAGTGCCACAGACGATCCCAGACAAAGAACTGTTCTTGAATTACTTCCGGAAGAATATCTGTCATACCAACTGTTTCCCGCCGGTCGCCTTGATATTGACACAGAAGGATTTTTGCTTCTTACAAACGACGGGAAATTTGCCCACGATATCCTCTCTCCCAAAAAACATGTACCAAAAACTTATTTTGCAACCGTAGAAGGAAAAATGGGCGAAAAAGAAATCGGTATATTCAATGAAGGAATGGATCTGGGAGATTTCGTCACCAAACCCGCCGAACTCAGGATAATCCACTGTAACGAAGAAACATCGGATGTATATGTCACAATATCCGAAGGGAAATTTCATCAGATAAAGAGAATGTTTGAAAAGGTTGATTCAAGTGTGTTATATCTCAAGAGAGTTTCCATGGGAGGACTGAAACTTGATGATACGCTTGAACCCGGTGAAATAAAAAAACTTACGCAGGAAGAAATCAATCTTATAAAGGAGATAAAATAGATGGACATTATAAAGAAATTAAGTGAAGAACTTTCCATTGGTATAAATCAGGTGGAAAACGCCGTAAAACTCATTGACGAGGGAAATACCGTAGCATTTATTTCCCGTTACAGAAAGGAGGCTACCGGCTCTCTTGATGACAATCAGATGAGAGAACTTTTTACCAGACTGAATTACCTCCGTTCCTTTGAAGAAAGAAAGGAAGAAATCATTCGTCTTATCGACAGTCAGGGCAAACTTACAGATGAAATACTCCGTGACCTTGACAAAGCGGAAAAACTTACAGAACTTGAGGATATTTATCGTCCTTACAAGCAGAAAAAACGCACCAGAGCATCAATCGCCAAAGAAAAAGGACTTGAACCTCTTGCGGATATTATTATCGCTCAGAATACAGCCTGTGCCTCTCTTGATGACATTGCCAAAGATTTTGTTGATGCAGAAAAAGGTGTGGAAACCGTTGAAGATGCATTGAACGGTGCAAGTGATATAATAGCAGAAAACATTTCAAACAACGCCGAATACAGAAAGTACATCCGAGAAAAAACAATGAAAACCGGTATAATGGATGTATGTGCAAAAGACACCGAAAAAGAATCAGTATATGAGATGTATTACGAGTTCTCACAAAGCCTCACAAAAATTGCAGACCACAGAATACTTGCAATCAACAGAGGGGAAAAAGAAGATTTCTTAAATGTATCTGTCACATCAGATGCAGATGAGTTTATAAACTATATGTCATCAGACATTATAATTGATTCATCATCGGTTTTTGCTCCGTTTATAAAAGCAAGTGCCGAAGACTCATTCAAACGACTCATCTGGCCGTCTATCGAAAGAGAAATCAGAAACGAACTTACCGACAGAGCATCAGACAGTGCAATAAAACTTTTTTCAAAAAATCTCAAAGCACTTCTTATGCAACCGCCTATAAAAGGAAAAACTGTTCTTGGAATCGATCCGGGATACCGTACAGGTTGTAAAGTGGCAGTAATAGATCCTACCGGAAAAGTCCTTGATACGGGAATCATATACTGTACACTTCCGAATCACGATAAAGAAAAATCAGAAAAATTTGTACTTTCTCTGATAAAGAAATATGATATAGACATTATTGCTATCGGAAACGGCACTGCATCAAAAGAATCAGAAATATTCACATCAAACCTTATCAAAAAAAGCGACAAGAAACTCAGTTATATAATAGTCAATGAAGCGGGTGCATCAGTATATTCCGCAAGTAAGGAAGGCGCTGAGGAATTTCCTGATTTCACAGTGGAACAAAGAAGTGCAGTGTCAATTGCAAGAAGAATGCAGGATCCGCTGGTTGAACTTGTAAAGATAGATCCGAAATCTATCGGCGTAGGTCAGTATCAGCACGATATGAACCAGACTCAACTTCACGAAGCACTTGGCGGAGTTGTGGAAGACTGTGTAAACAATGTAGGTGTAGACCTTAACACCGCCTCCGGTGTTCTGTTGTCATATGTTTCGGGCATAAGCAGTACCGTTGCGAAGAACATAGTGTCCTACCGTGAAAAAAACGGTGTATTCACCTCCAGAAAAGAACTTCTCAAGGTGGACAAACTGGGACCAAAAGCATTTACACAATGTGCAGGGTTTTTGAAAGTTCCCGAATCGAAAAATGTCCTTGACAACACTTCTGTACATCCTGAATCCTATCAGGCGGCTCTCAGACTTCTTGAAACACTTGGATACACAGAAGAAGATGTATCGGGAAAGAAACTGGGCGACATTGACGAAAGACTTAAAAATATCAGTCTTGATAAATTTGCAGAAGAAAACGGCATAGGAAAAATAACACTTACCGACATTATCGAAGCACTGAAAAAACCGGGCAGAGATCCCCGTGAGGATATGCCTCTTCCGCTTCTTATGGAAAATGTAATGGGCATAGAAGACCTTACTGTCGGAACAGTAATGGAAGGAACCGTAAGAAATGTTATAGACTTCGGTGCATTTGTGGATATCGGTGTGCATCAGGACGGGCTTGTTCACATTTCAGAAATAAGCAACAAATTTATAAAACACCCTACAGATGTACTGAGTGTAGGAGATGTTGTAAAAGTCAAAGTAACCGCAGTTGATGTGGCGAAAAAAAGAATCAGTCTGTCTATGAAAGATGTACAATAGTAACAAATTTTTTGCGCAAAAAACACTGTAAATTATCGTATCCTACAAAATTTGTTTATGTGGTACCCGAATCTGCAGAGTTATCTGTTAAAAACCGTTGTTTTTTTGCAAAAAAGGTGTTAAAAAACATAAAAATATTACAAAAAAATGACATTTTTAACAACTTTTATGCAAAGTTACTAAATATTCACTTACTTCTTTGTGAAATAATCTAATTTCATTAATCTGATTTTTGTGTTATTATATATATAACGTTTAAAGATTACACAATGTAATCACATTTTTAATAGGAGGAAGAAGTCAAATGGCAAGTTTAACATTAGAACACGTTTACAAAAAATATAACGGTGGTGTGGTAGCTGTTTCAGATTTCTGTCTTGAAATTGCTGATAAAGAATTCATCGTTTTGGTTGGACCTTCAGGTTGCGGTAAATCTACTACATTGAGAATGATCGCAGGTCTTGAAGAAATCTCTGAAGGTGTACTTAAAATCGGTGATACAGTGGTAAACGATGTAGCACCTAAGGACAGAGACATTGCTATGGTTTTCCAGAACTATGCCCTCTATCCACATATGACTGTATATGAAAACATGGGATTCGCTCTCAAGCTCAGAAAAACCCCAAAGGAAGAAATCGACAAGAGAGTAAGAGAAGCTG
>JAZSJF010000235.1:0-2961 GCA_045534195.1 Clostridia bacterium
GGTCTACTGCAATAAACAAAGGAATCTTCGCCATTGACTGGATTTCGTTAAGAAATTCTGCCATTTCGCCCGGTGAGAAATATCTGTTTGGCTCACCTACTACTTCGCTGGCATTGTCAAATTCTGCATTAGGGCAGTATCTGATCATACCAACATGCTTTTCAATTACACATGTCTTAAGATCTTCTGTGATCTCACCCTTCTGAAGAATAGGTACACAAAGCTGTCCAATTTTTTCTTCAAGAGTCATTTCTGAGATAAGTTTCTTTATATCCATTATAAAACCCTCCATAAGAATTTTTATTTTTCAGATGACAAACCTCAAAAAATATTGTATAATATTTCTGAGGTGACTCATACATGTTAAATTATAAATCATTAAGCGAAAAATTGCAAGAGGAAATAGCAAATAATACCAAAGATATATTTATTCTTTCAGACGATGCTGTAAGAAGAAATAACAACAAATCAAAAGCCACCCTGTGGAGACCTGAATATGTATGTGATATAGAAAGGATTATCCACTCTCCATACTATAACCGTTATACCGACAAAACACAGGTGTTTTCATTTATGAAAAATGATGACATTTCAAGACGTGCTCTCCATGTCCAGATTGTAAGCCGTATTGCAAAAAATATCGGCAGACTTCTCGGACTTAACCTTGACCTTATAGAAGCCATAAGTCTTGGCCACGACATAGGTCATACCCCATTCGGTCATACAGGAGAAGCACTTTTGTCCAATGAATACAAACAAAGAACGGGGAGATATTTTTTTCATAATCTCCACTCGGTAAGAGTTCTGGATGATATTTTTAATTATAATTTAAGTCTGCAGACTCTTGACGGTATTCTCTGTCACAACGGTGAATTTGAAAAAATGGAATATGTACCTTCCGGTATAAAAAGTTTTGATGAATTTGACAGAATTGTAGAAAAATGTTATACATCTCCCGAAACAATGGCATCACTTATTCCCGCAACACTTGAAGGTTGCGTAGTGAGAATAAGCGATATTATAGCATACATAGGCAAAGACCGTCAGGATGCTATCAAGACCGGTCTTATAGAATCAGAAGAAGTATTTTCGGGAAAGGAAATCGGCAAATATAATGCAGAAATCATAAATAACCTAATTGTAAATATAATCGAAAACAGTTACGGCAAAGGTAAAATCTGCATGGATGAAGATGTATTTAAGGAACTCAGATCCGCCAAGGAAGAAAACTACCGTCTGATATACCATTCATCCCAGGTGGCAGGACATACAAAAAAAGTCCTTGAACCCATATTCTCCGATATGTACGGAGAACTGCTTGATATGCTGAAATCAGGCGATAAGGAATCTGTAATTTATACACACCATATAAACTACATAAACGAAAGAGGCAAACACTACAGAAAAGATGATTACAAAAATACAGAACCAAACCGTATTGTAACAGATTTCATTGCAAGTATGACGGACGACTATTTTACCGATTTGTATCATTATCTTTTTCCCAATAACAAAAAAATAGTTTATACATCATACTTTGAATGATAATTATGAATAAATACAGCACATTAAATAAACACTAACCAAAAAAAGGTTGGTGTTTATTTTGTTTTTAAAAAACTATATCGAAATCATCGATGTGTACGCAAGAGAGATACTTGACTCCAGAGGAAACCCTACAGTAGAGGCAGAAGTCGTTGTAACAGGCGGTATAAAAGGTGTGGCGGCAGTGCCGTCAGGTGCATCTACCGGTGCTTTTGAGGCTGTGGAACTCAGAGATAATGAAACAAGATATATGGGCAAAGGTGTCCTCAAAGCCGTCGAAAATATCAACAACACAATAAGAATGGGACTTATAGGCAAAAACGCTCTCAATCAGAGAGAAATAGACTACACAATGATCTCACTGGACTCCACTCCAAACAAAGAAAACCTGGGAGCAAATGCTATTCTTGCCGTTTCTCTCGCCTGTGCAAAAGCAGCAGCAAACGCTTTGTCTGTTCCTTTGTATCAGTACCTTGGGGGAGTTAATGCACACACTCTTCCGGTGCCTATGATGAATATACTCAACGGCGGTGCTCACGCCGACAACAATGTGGACATTCAGGAATTTATGATAATGCCTGTATCAGCCAAGGATTTTACGGAAGGGCTTAAAAGATGTACCGAGGTTTATCATAATCTCAAATCAATTCTTAAATCCGAAGGCTTTTCCACATCAATAGGTGACGAAGGCGGTTTTGCACCCAATCTCAAATCAGATGAAGATGCTCTGAAATATATCATAAAAGCAATAGAAAAAGCAGGCTATATGCCCGGTGAGGATTTCAAACTGGCAATAGATGCCGCGGCTACAGAATGGGTATCCGGTGACAGTTATATTCTTCCCAAGCAAAACAAAAAATTCTCAAAGCAGGAACTTATATCATACTGGGAAAACCTGTGCGAAAAATATCCTGTTATCTCACTTGAAGATCCCCTTGGAGAAGAAGACTGGGACGGATGGAAAATCATTACGGAAAGACTGGGCAAAAAAGTGCAACTTGTGGGAGATGATCTTTTTGTAACAAATTCAAAAAGGCTGAAAAAAGGTCTTGAATTCCGCATTGCAAACTCCATTCTTATAAAAGTAAATCAGATAGGTACACTTACGGAAACAATTGATGCAATAACACTTGCAAAAGAGCATAACTACACTGCCATCATCTCTCACCGCTCCGGAGAAACCGAGGATACTACCATAGCCGATTTGTGTGTGGCAATGAATGCCGGTCAGATAAAGACAGGCGCACCCGCAAGGTCTGACAGAATAGCAAAATACAACCGTCTTTTAAAGATTGAAGACGAAGTATCCTACCCTGTATATCACGGGCTAAGATGCTTTTATAATATCAAGAGATAATTTTTGTGAATTTTGTGTGAAATATATTGAAAATTTTTACAAAATATGCTATAATAAAG
>JAZSJF010000223.1:0-3333 GCA_045534195.1 Clostridia bacterium
TATCGGTCATTCTGCGTTATTTTTGTATTTTCAGTAGGTGAGAAATCCTGTTCTATATATTCAATATCCATGCCGCTGTAACCCATTATAACTGTTATTTTTCCTTTGAATACCAAATTACCACCTCTATTTAGTTTGATATAATTATATTTATGTGTATTATTATACAATTATTTTATCAAAAATACAAGTATATTAAATATATAGATGCTAAAGAGGTGTTTGTATGAAAAATATTGCACAAATCAAAGTTACAGATAGGATAAATAATCTGAGGGAATATTATCTAAAGTTTTCCCCTGCAAGTATAAACGAGGAAATCGCTCCCTGGCATTGTCACCGTTCACTGCTTCTGTATCTTCAGGGATGGTCGGAATATAAGGCAAAAGCAGATACTCTGCGCCTTACAAGATCATATTCGGAAAAGTATTTGCTTGAAAATATGAAGCCGGTTATTATCCCCGGTGAACTTATAGTCGGGCAACCTGATTACAGTGATTTCAGTGAGCAGGAGCAAAGAGACTTTGATGAAGTCTGCTCCAAAAGAAACTATATGCCTTTGAAACGGGGAAGAGGAGATCATCTCGCAATGGATTATCAACTCCTTCTTGATAAGGGCGTTGACGGAATTATACAAATTCTCAATGAAAAAATAAATAAGATTGATTTTGATGACGGAACACAAATAGAAAAATATGAATACTATCTCTGTGCAAAAACCGAACTTGAGGGATTGAGGACATTGTGCCTTGATTACAGAGATGAAGCATTACGGCTTGCAAATATTTCCGAAGGAATAGAAAAAGAAGAATACATCGCGCTCTATGAGGTTTTAAAGCAGGTTCCTCTCAAAGGAGCCCGTACATTCAGAGAGGCTTTACAGAGCGTACATATGTATACATGGAGTCTTTTCGGTATATATTCCTTTGGCAAACCTGATGTGTATCTCTATCCTTATTACCGTCGTGATATTGACAATGGCATACTGACTGCCCCACAGGCACAGGAACTTATTGACAGTTTTATTCTTCAGTCTGTTCCCAATATGTGCTCCTGGGCTGCAGAAGGAATGATGCTTGGTGGAAGAGATAAAGATGGAAATAAAGTAGAAAATGAACTTACATGGCATTTCCTTAATTCCATATCCCACACCCGTCTTCCTGATCCTAACATAGGCTTTTGTGTAACGGAAGAAACAGGGGAGGATATACTTAAGTTTGCAGTGAGTCTTATAAAAAAAGGATATACTCATCCTTCTATATGGAACAGTGATGCTGTTAGCCGTTCAATGATTAAAAACGGCTATGACAAAGAGGCAGCAAATATGTTTACTCTTTCTACATGTGTGGAAGTAACACCAATCGGTTCGTCAGGGGTATCCATTACAAGTCCATATATAAATCTTTTGAAAATCTTTCTTGAGTCACTGAAAAAATGCGATGACGATTGTTCTTTTGATGACATATTTTCTGTTTTTTCAGAGGATTTCAGAGTTTATGCAAAAGAATGTATGATTCGGGAAAATCTCTGGCAGATTGAGAGAAAAAGAAACAGTACAGATCCTGTGAGAACATCCCTTCTTATACACGATTGTATCCAAAGGGGAATGTCTCACGATTCGGGCGGTGCAAGATACAATGCAATAGAGCCTGATATACTCGGAATGCAGAATGTGTCTGAAAGTTTTAACTGTATATACCGCATTGTGTTTGAACAAAAGAAATTTACACTTTCTGAATACAAAAAAGCACTTGAATGTGATTACGAAGGTGAATATGAATCACTGCGTAACTATATTATCAACAAAGTACCTCATTTCGGTACCCGTGATGAAATCTCCGACAAAATCCAAAAGCGTGTTGCCGATATGATACTTGAAACATTCAAAAACAAAAAAACACCTCGCGGAGCCAATGTGATACCGGGAGCATTTTCATACAGAGATCACGAGATAGAGGGCAGAAGCACTCCTGCATCTCCTGACGGAAGAAAGTCAGGTATGCCATTGAATGACGGAAGTTGTCCTGTTCAGGGATATGATGACAAAGGACCTACTATGTCACTTGCGTCTACAGTATCCTGGGAGCCTTCAAGATTTCTCGGCGGTATCAGTGTAAATGTTCAGCTGAATCCGAATTTAGATGATGATAAAATTATTGCTCTTATAAAAGGATATATTAAGACAGAGGGAGTACAACTTCAGTTTAATATCGTAGATGTGGAAACTCTAAGAGATGCACAAAAAAATCCTGAATGTCACAGAGATTTACTTGTAAGAATAGGTGGGTACAGTGACTTTTTTGTTTGTATACCAAAGAGTTTGCAGGATGAGGTAATATCAAGAACATATAATTCTATATAGAGGGAGAAGTATAAGATAAATGAAAGATAAGGGAATAATATTCAATATTCAGCATTTTTCACTTGATGACGGTCCCGGTATAAGGACTGTTGTATTCTTAAAAGGTTGTCCTCTTGACTGCATATGGTGTCACAATCCCGAGAGTAAATCCCATAAGATACAGTTGATGTTTGATGCATCAAGATGTGTTATGTGCAGAAAATGTGAATCTGTATGTCAGAGTAATTGTCATTTGTTTGATAATTCAGAACATATGATTAACAGAAAAAACTGTACATTATGTAATCAGTGTGTAAATATATGTGATTATGATGCGCTTACTCTTTGCGCAAGAGAATATACTTCGGATGAAGTGATGACTGAAATCGAAAAGGATGATATGTTTTTCGGTGATGAGGGAGGAGTTACTTTTTCGGGAGGAGAGCCTTTTTATCAGAGTGATTTTCTTCTATCACTTCTTAAAAAGTGTAAGCAAAAAGGATATCACACCTGTGTTGAAACAAGCGGGTATACTTCCAATGAAATAATCAGGGAGTGTGCACCATACATAGATTTATTTCTTTTTGACAATAAGGAAACTGACGAAAAACTGCACAAAAAATATACAAGATATGACAACCATATCATATATGGAAATCTCACTATTCTTGACAAAATGAAAAAAGAAGTAATACTGAGATGTCCTGTAATTCCGGAGTGTAATATGAGAGAAGAACATTTCAGAAATATCGCAATTGTTGCAAATAAATATAACTGTATAAAAAGTATCGAAATTCTCCCGTATCATCCGCTGGGGATTTCAAAATGCAAAAAACTTGATATTCAACCCGTATATAAGAATGAAAAGTTTCTTCAAAAAGAAATTCTGGAAGAATTTGTACAGATTATAAAGGTAAATACAACCAAACCTGTATTGATTAAATAAATGAAATGGGATGTAAAAATTTGATATAATCCCCTTAGAGTAGACA
>JAZSJF010000103.1:0-2274 GCA_045534195.1 Clostridia bacterium
GGCTCCTTTTTTGGAGAATTTCTGAAGGTTAATGTAGGGGGGGTGTCCTCGGCGGTCCGTTGCAAAATGACAACAGGGCAGATGTATTTGTGCAAATACAACATTAAACAGAAAAAAATGTATTATAATTTGTATAAAAAACTGAATTTGTGTTTAAAAGCAAAAAAATGTCGCCTTTCTATTGAAATTATACTTACTTTGTGATAAAATGCTATACTGTGATGGGTTAAAACAAATCTTTGTTAAAAATATAACAAAGATAGTTAAAAATATAACAATTACAATCTCATCATATAAATTATGTAAATTATTTGCACTCTTTGTGCAGTAAAAAGGAGACGAGAATATGAACAAAATTACTATCATTGGAGCAGGTCATGTAGGTGCTACTATTGCCTACACACTTACTATCAGAGGTGTTGCATCAGAAATCGTAATCATCGACATCAATGAAGAAAAAGCATACGGCGAAGCTATGGATATCAATCAGGGTGTTGCTTTTTGTGATCCTTGTAATGTATATGCAGGCTCATACGAAGATGCTATCGGTTCTGATATTGTTGTTATTGCTTCAGGTATTGCAAGAAGACCTGATCAGACAAGACTTGAACTTGCACAGACAAATGTTGATATATTGAAGAGTATCACTCCTAAGATTACCAAGATTGCACCGGATGCTGTATATCTTCTTGTAAGTAATCCTGTTGATGTTCTTACCTATGTATTCACAAAGATTTCAGGTATACCAAAGAGAAAAATCATCGGTTCAGGTACACTTCTTGACACAGCAAGACTCCGTTCAAGAATTTCTGAAATTTATTCTATCAACCAGAGAAATGTTCACGCTTATGTTCTTGGTGAACACGGCGATTCTTCATTTGTTCCATGGTCTATTGCAAACATTTCAAACGTACCAATCGCTGAATGTGACCAGTTCTACCTTGAAGGTTACAGAAAAGGTACAGAACTTGACTATGACAAGATTACTGACTATGTTCATCAGTCAGGCGGTATGGTTATCTCAAGCAAAGGTGCTACATTCTATGCAGTTTCTGCATCTGTTTCAAACATCTGTGAATGTCTCCTTGGCGGTATAGATACTACAAAGACAGTATCTACCATGCTTGACGGTGAATACGGCCTCAGTGATGTTTGCTTAAGTACACTTTGTGTTCTTGGACACAACGGTATCCGTAATATGGTTAATCTTCCGCTCAATGAAGAAGAAATCAGCAAACTCCATGCAAGTGCTGCTCAACTCAAGGATACTATCAGCAAGATTAAATTCTAATATAAGTTCAGGAGGAATATAAAATGGAATATCGTATTGAACACGATTCTATGGGAGAAGTAAAAGTTCCCGCAGACAAACTTTGGGCTGCACAGACTCAGAGAAGCCACGAAAATTTTGAAATCGGTGTAAATATCGAAACAATGCCTAAGGAAATTGTTCACGCTTTCGGTATTTTGAAAAAAGCGGCTGCTCAGGCAAATGCCGTTCTTCGTCCGGAAAAAATGACATCACAGAAACTTGATGCCATATCAAAAGCATGTGACGAAGTTATAGATCTTACACTTCTTGACAACTTCCCGTTGGTAGTATGGCAGACCGGTTCCGGCACACAGTCAAATATGAATGCCAACGAAGTTATCGCAAACAGAGGAAATCAGATTGCCGGCGAAAAGATACTTCATCCAAACGATGATGTAAATATGAGCCAGTCATCAAATGATACATTCCCTACAGCAATGCACATTGCGGCTGTTATTATGATTGAGGATAAACTTATCCCTGCAGCAAAGACTCTTATCGAAACATTCAAAAGACTTGAAAAAGAAAACGAAGGTATCGTAAAGAGCGGCAGAACTCACCTTCAGGATGCTACACCTATTACATTCAGCCAGGAAATCAGTGGTTGGAGATCAAGTCTTGAGAGAGATGTAGAACTTCTTGAACTTTCTGTTAAGCCTTTGTATGAACTTGCTCTCGGTGGTACTGCAGTTGGTACAGGTCTTAATGCACCTAAGGGCTTTGGTGAAACAGTTGCACAAAAGGTTGCAGACCTTACAGGTAAGCCTTTTGTTACTGCAATCAACAAATTCCATGCTCTTACATCAAAGGATGAACTCGTATTTGCTCACGGTGCTATCAAGGCTCTCGCATGCGATATGCTCAAGATTGCCAACGATATCAGATGGCTCGCATCAGGTCAGAGAGACGGTCTTGGTGAAATCTTCATTCCTGAAAACGAACCCGGTTCTTCTATTATGCCC
>JAZSJF010000202.1:0-14319 GCA_045534195.1 Clostridia bacterium
CGGTCCTCGGCGGAAATTTGCTTCACGCAAAAAAGTGAACCGATATGCCCCCAAGACTGGGGGTCAGGGGGTTGATGTGCTCTTGGGCACTTTTTTATATCAGTTATGTAGTTATCTGTCGATATAAACCGTTCTTGTTTCCGCATCCCAGGTAACCTTTGCACCGAATCCTTCGGAGATTGCTCTTACCGGTACAAGAGTTCTGCCGTCGATTATCTGTGCAGGAACATCAATAGGATATGGAAGGTCATCTACTATGTATTCCTTTTCTCCTATTGTGATAAAAATTGAATATGCAAATTGTATTATAGCAGCAGTCTGTGTTTCGGCTATCCATTCCACATCTGCACCCAATGCCTCTGCACAGGCTCTGAGAGGAATAAGTGTTCTTCCGTCCTGAATTACAGGCGGCACATCAAATGTTACTTCTTTACCGTCTGCAAATACCCTTATCCGATCATTGACTTCAGGAGTCTGAGTTGCTTCTTTCGGATTGTATACAAAGGTATATGTTTTTTCATGTCCGTTGGCACTTATTGAAATGGTATTTTCGCCTTTGTTGAGTCTGGAAGTGTCAAGAGCACATTTATACGGAATCTGTGATGAGGCGTGATACCATTCGCCGTTTAGTCGGTAGGTAACAGTCATGGCAGGCGTTTTTTCAAAATAAGCATATGTATAAAGATTAATTATGCCGTCTTTTTCTATAAATTCATCAAGATATATAAATTTTCTGAATACAAATTCAGGTACTCCGTTATATTCTGTAATATATGCACCGCTGTTTTTTGCTCTCATAAATGCATCTTCTGCATATTTGTATCCTGTTATATCGTATCTTTCATTTTCATTAGGTCTGTGATTGTTAAAGTAGTTAATAAGTTTTATCTGAGGATACTTCATTACAAGATACCAGAGAAAATTGTCAAATCTCGGTGTTGCCCATTCTGTCAGGTCTTCTCCGAATTTGTTGTTGGTAGGCACACCGCCTTCACTTATCATAACGGGTTTTCTGATATTATTCTTTTCCATAAATTCCATTATGGGTTTGATTCTGTTTGTTGCATATCCGTAATCACCGGTCATAAAATACACACTGTCTTTGTACTGTGTATTTTTCTTTCCCTGAAAGTACTTAATCATATACATACTTACGCCAATCCAGTCTACATACTCATCACCGGGATAATAAAGTTCATACGGTCTGTCAAGTGCACCTAAGTCGTTTGGTGACCATACAACAGAGAAGTTGTCGTATTCGTGAACCATATTTGCTACATTTCTGAATATATTTACATAAGTGGAGGGCTCATCACCGATAGGAGATACATTCATCTCATTTGCAAAACGGATAAACATAGGTTTGTTGTAAGTATTCAGAGTGTTCAGAACTTCTCTGATATACTCATAGTTCACACTTCCCAGATTGTCCACTGTCCATCCTACTGTTGCCACCACATTGTCACGTGAGATAAGGACATTTGCAGGATAATAAAGATCCGGCTGACGCATATTGTCAATGTATGTAAGATAACTTCCAACGGGAGCAAAGGGCTCAGATGTTTCGGAAATCATACCGATATATGCTCCGGCTTTCGGTTCCAGTCTTGCGCCGTAATATACGGAATCATCGGGCTTTGCCTCACCGTAAAGTTCAAATTCTGCTTCTGTTACCATCACTTTTCTCTCTCCGAGAAGTTTCCCCCAGTCAGGTGCTACAAAGTTGTAGGCAAAAACATTTGAAAAAAGCATTGATATTGACAAAAGTGTACAGATTATTCTTTTCATTGTGATATTCCTCCGGAATTTATTATAAGTTAACTATATATCATACACACATCATTTGTCAAATCAAAAGTATACATGTTTGACATTTGTACTTGCTTATGATATAGTCACTTTTGGAATAAAATGACGGAGTTGATATAATTTGAATTTTATGGAAGTATTTTTAGTAGGTGTGGGACTTAGTATGGATGCATTTGCCGTAAGTATATGCAAAGGACTTTCCACACAGAAACTTAACTGGAAAAATATAATTACAGTTGGTATTTACTTTGGACTTTTTCAGGGACTTATGCCTTTGATAGGTTTTCTTCTGGGAGCAAATTTTGAAAACCTTATCAAAAACTTTGACCACTGGATTGCCTTTATACTTCTTTTTGCAATAGGATTTAATATGATAAAGGAAGCAAGGGGAGAAGAATCCTGCCCCGTAGGCGGATTTGATTTCAAAACAATGGTTCCGCTTGCAGTTGCCACAAGCATAGATGCATTGGCAGTAGGTGTGGTATATGCCTGTACTCACGGAAAGGGATTCCCGATTCTGAATGCAGTATCAGTTATCGGTGTTACCACTCTTGTACTTTCTTGTATCGGTGTGAAAGTGGGAAATGTCTTTGGCGCAAAGTATAAAGCAGGCGCGGAGATTTTTGGCGGTTCGGTACTTATAATTATGGGATTGAAGATACTTATCGAGCATCTTATGGGACTTTAATTAATACAAAAATCAGTATTGTAAGATTGTAAGCACAGTCAGATAAAAATATAACACCCTTTCATCATCACCGTAATATCAGGTGGATGCGAGAGGGTGTTTTTATATGCTTTTTAATTTATAAAACTAATCAGTTTTTCACTGCTTCTGGACAAAACTGTTTTTGATTCTTTTGGATCTTTTCCTCTGTTTTTGTAATCAAAAAGTGAGGAGAAGTATTCCACTTCATCTGTTATTCTTTGGAAGTTTTTGTTTTGCACTTCCGATATATCCTTCACAAATTCCATAAGTTCATTTTCGCCCATAGTCTTTATTGCACGGCTGATAAGTGCTTTGTAATGAACAAGGCAAAAGCCTTTTGAATTAAGAACTTTCTCTTTGAACTCTTTTTCCTTTCTGTAAAGAAATATCAGATTGTCAAGAAATCTATCTTCTGTATCAGACAGTCTTTTGCATATTGCGCAGGATGAGTTTGTATCTTCAAGACTTTCCAGTTCTTTTGTCAGGTCGGCTTTGAAATCGGATTTTTTGAAAAGAGATTTCTTTTTGTTGCCGTTAGCAATTTTTTCTATATTATCAAGGGTGGAGAATACCTCTTTCATATGGGTGTGATACACAAGTGCAACACTCAGTTTGCTTTCTGTATTCAATACCATTTTTTGATGGATTTTGCAGAATCCGTTTTTGTTTGTAATCTCTCTGAATTCAGGCTCCATCATATTTGCACCCATAGTGGAATTTACCAGATTGATTTCTTCTTTTCTCATAAATTCGCATACGGCACATTCGCAGTCTGTATCGAAAGCCTCATTAAGAGGTATTGTATATATTGTTTCTTTCACTTGATTCGCCCCTTTTGTTCTGTTTCATCTAATTGTAATTTAAAAAGACGGAATTGTCAACCAAGCATTACATCGAGAAGCATCATCACGGCAAATCCGAGTACTATTCCCGATGTGGAAAAATACGGGTGTGTTTCTTTGTTTTCCTGACATTCGGGGATAAGTTCGTGCACTGCTACAAGTATCATTGCACCTGCGGCAAAGGACAGTGCAAATGGGAGAAAAGTTTCCATATATACTACCAGATATGCACCAATTACCCCCGCAACAGGTTCCACCATTCCCGACGCCTGACCGAGAAAGAAACTTTTCTTTCTTGAATAGCCTTCCCGTCTTAAAGGCAGTGACACCGCCGCACCCTCGGGAAAATTCTGGAGTGCTATGCCCACTGCAATACTGATTGCACCCAGGAGTGCTTCACGGGAATATCCCTGACCTCCCAATGCACCGAATGCCACACCCACTGCCAGACCTTCGGGAATATTGTGAAGGGTAATGGAAAGGATAAGCATAAATATTCTGCTTATTCTTCTTTCTTTTGTTTCGTCACTGTTTTTTCTCAGTTTTTGTCTTGTATAAGAAACGGTTTTGTCTGATGCCCACATAAAGAGAGCACCTGACAAAAAACCGAAAGTTGCAACGATATATGCGGGAATCTCAAGTATTTCCCGTGCTTTTTCTATAGCAGGCTGAAGCAAAGACCAGAAACTTGCGGCAATCATTACTCCTGATGCAAACCCCAGCATTATATTCATTATTTTGTTATTGACAGATTTAAAAAACACCACTGTCATAGCACCCGCCATAGTCACAAACCATGTAAATAAAGTGGCAATCAGTGCCATAACCAAAACATTGTTCATATTTATAATCCTTCCTTCTGAATAAAGCCATCATTATTATTATATTAATGAAATAAAAATGGTGTGATGCATAGACTGAATGGCTGATAAATATAATTTACAAATAAGGTTTTGGGAGGCGGGTATGATAGATAAATTTGTGGGGATTATCGGATTTTTACTGGGAGTGCTTATTGTATGTGTTACACTGAGGATACTGTTTGCGCCGGTTAAATTTATACTGAAAGTAGTTGTCAACAGCGTAATCGGAGCGGTTGTTCTTGTGATACTCAACCGTGTCTTTTTGAATATGGGAGTGTTTATAGGGGTAAATCCCATAAGTTCTCTTACAGTTGGCATTCTCGGTGTGCCGGGACTTGTACTTCTTATTATTCTTCAGGCGGTATTCTGAAAAAGTGACAAAATACAATAAAATTACGGACAAAAAAAGGATTTTCAGGATATTTGTAGTATATATGAAGATAGAATAATCAATAAGGAGCAGATGCGCAATGAAAGTTCTTATGCTTAACGGAAGTCCCAATAAGGACGGAAATATAAATTATTTGCTGGAATATATGTCGGCAATACTTAAAGAAAACAATACAGATACAGAGATAATAAATGTGCAGGAAGCGCTTTTGTCGGCAACAGTGCCTTTCTGTGTATGTTGTTCGAGTCCCTGCAACCAATCATGTTACAAAGGGACTTTTCTTGAGGAAACTCTTGATAAGATGGAGAAAGCAGACTGTATAGTATTCGGAAGTCCGGTATACTTTGGTTCAATGTCAGGTCAGCTTAAGTGTCTTTTTGACAAAACCAGGACACTTCGCGGCAAAAAAGCACTTATAGGCAAAATGGGTTGTGCAGTAGTATGCGGTGCATCAAAATTCGGCGGTCAGGAAACCACCGTAAGAGCCATTCACGATGCTATGCTTGTGGACGGAATGACTATTATCGGTGCGTCAAGCAGTGAGTTTGGTGCGGGACATCTTGGAGTATCTGCCGTAAGACCGGCAAAAGATGACGAAAACGCACTCTCACGTGCATCACTTCTTGCCCACAGAATACTTGAGGAGTTGAGATAATTTGGACATAAGACAAAAACTTGAACGGGCGGAGGAACTTATCCTTTCTCCATATGCCTGCCTTTCAAAAAATTCCAGGGGAAGACGGGTGGAAGAAGAAAAATGCGACTTAAGGACAGAGTTTTCCAGAGACCGTGACAGAATCATCCATTCAAAGGCATTCAGAAGACTCAAACACAAGACACAGGTTTTCATCTCCCCGGGCAACGATCACTACCGTACAAGACTAACCCATACTCTTGAGGTGTCGCAGATTGCAACTACTATTTCAAAAGCGCTTATGCTTAATACCGACCTTACCGAAGCAATCAGTATGGGACATGATATCGGACATACCCCTTTCGGTCATATGGGAGAAACTGTTCTCAATGAACTTTGTCCCGAAGGATACAGGCACTATGAACAGAGCCTCAGGATTTGTGATGTTATAGAACGTGACGGAAAAGGGCTTAACCTCACATATGAGGTGCGTGACGGTATTCTCAATCATACGGGCGAAAATACAGCCTCCACATTTGAAGGGAAGATTATAAAATTTGCTGACAGATTTGCATACATAAATCACGATATAGATGATGCCATAAGAGCAAAGATGATAAGCGATACAGATATCCCGGAAAAATGTGTGAAACTTCTCGGAAATACAAATTCAGAGAGAATTGATACTCTTATCAAAGACCTTATCTTTACCACTACGAAGGAAGGTAAAGTGGCAATGAGTAAGGAAATTGAAGACACTATGATGGAACTTCGTCAGTTTATGTTTGAAAGAGTATACTACAAACTTCACGACCATTCGGATACTGTGAGAATGATAATAGGCAAAATGTATGAATATTACTACAAAGACACAGACAGACTTCCTGACGAGTATAAGAGATTTCTTGATAACTACTCGAAAGACAGAGTGGTATGTGACTTTGTGTCAAGTATGACAGATGACTATATCATTCATCAGTTCAATGAACTGTTTATATCCAAAGCACTTACCAAATTTTAAAAAAATTTATCAAAAAAGAGGAATTTTGTATAAAAAGTCGAATTAATCTAATTGCGGGAGCAGGTGAGAGTGTTCGCCTGCTTTTGCAATTAAATAATTTATGTAAGGAAACGGTGATTTGAATGCCACTCTTCCCGGAATATGTAATTCAGGAGGTAATCGAGAAGAATGACATCGTTGATGTGATAGGACAAACCGTACATTTAAGGCGCAGCGGAAGCAATTATATGGGACTATGTCCTTTTCATAATGAAAAGACACCTTCTTTTTCGGTGTCGCCTCAGAAGGGGATATTTCATTGTTTTGGTTGCGGTGTAGGCGGTACGGTAATCAATTTTGTTATGAAGTCGGAGGATATGTCCTTTTACGAAGCGGTTAAATATCTTGCTCAGCGTGCAAACATTGCACTGCCTCAGGTGAATTCCAATGATATCCAGAGGGAAAATTTAATAAAAGATCAGAAAGAAGTTCTCTATGCTATAAACGAAGAGGCTGCGAAGTTTTTTTATTCATATCTTTCAAAGCCGGAAGGAAAGATAGCAATAGAGTATTTCAAAGAAAGACATATAGACGGAAACTGTGCAAAAAACTTCTGGCTGGGATATTCTCCTCAGGACAGAAAGGTGCTTTATAATCATCTTCTTGAACTGGGTTATAAAGAAAATGATATTCTCAAAGCCGGAGTTGTGTCAAAAAGAGAAGACGGTACAATAATTGACCGCTTTTCAGGAAGAGTCACTTTTCCTATATTCAATGTGAACGGAAAGGTAATAGGTTTCGGTGCCAGAAGGATTGATAACAAAAAAGAATTCAAATATCTGAATTCTCCCGAAACTCTCATATATAACAAGAGCCGTGTGCTTTACGGCATACACATTGCAAGAAAGTCAAGAGCAAAGTCTGTTATCCTTGTAGAAGGATATATGGATGTAATTTCTCTTATGAAACACGGTATATTCAATGTAGTTGCCGCTTCAGGTACATCTTTTACCCAGGATCAGGCAAAACTTTTAAAAAGATATTTTGAAGAAGTAATCGTGTGTCTTGACAGTGATGATGCGGGTATCAATGCGGCAAAGAGGGCAGTCGTTATTCTTCGTGATGTTGAAATGAAGGCATCAGTTATGAATGTGGTCGGTGCCAAAGATACAGACGAATTTGTAAATAAATTCGGAAAGGAAGAATTTGAACGGCTTGTCAAACAAAGAAAAGCCGATATGTTGTATCTTATGCAGGCACTTGGGGAAAAATACAATCTGGAAATAAGCGAAGAAAAAGTAGCATATATATCAGAAATTCTTCCCTATATCGCAAAAATAAAAAACAAAGTGGAACTTGATGTTGCAATCAATGACTTATCCCAAAGAACGGGTGTTGCAAGTCAGGCTATATATATGCAACTTGGTATAAGCGGTACATCTGCTTCGTCGCATTCGGCGAAAAGCGAGCAAAAAGGAGAGAAACTTCTGCCTTATACAGGTGCTGTCACCTCGGACAAACTGGCAAAGACACGGGATATGCTTATGAGCGTATTTCTCAACGATCCGCAGTGTTTCAAACGAAGCGAACAGGTGCTTATCGACGGAATATTTGAGTCGGAATTTCATCTTAAACTTCTTGAGATAATAAAGAAAAGAGCCGATGAAGGTCACAAAATAGAAACAGGAGAACTTCTTGGTATGTTTGACGAAAGTGAAGTGAGTGAAATTACTAAACTTCTCGCCATTGATACTATGTATGAAAGTTCTGACAGAGCGGCGGTTGACTTTATAAAAATTATAATGAACGAAAAGAAAAAAGAATCTGTAAAAGAACTTCTCTTAAAAGGGGATATAGATTCTTTGAACGAACTTTTGAATAATACTAATGAGTAATTGAAAGGAGAAATCATATGTCTGAAGAAAAGATTGATTTGCTCGACGGAGGCAATAAGAAAGATATTATAAGAGGACTTATGGCATTGGGACAGAAGAAGGGAGTATTGTCATTCAAGGAGATTATGGATGCACTTTCCGAACTTGATCTTGATGTGAAACAGATTGAAAAAGTCTACGAAACCATGGAACAGATGGGAATAGAACTTGTAGAGGATTTCGAAAAGGAACTTGATGAGATTCAGGCAGACGGCGATGATGAGATTGACTTGTCTATTCCTGACGGAATCGGACTGGATGATCCTGTCAGAATGTATCTCAAAGAAATCGGTAAGGTTCCGCTTCTTTCGGCAGATGAAGAAATTGAACTTGCAGAAAGAATGCAAAACGGCGACGAAGCAGCCAAAAAAAGACTTTCCGAAGCAAACTTAAGACTTGTTGTAAGTATTGCCAAGAGATATGTGGGAAGAGGTATGCTCTTTCTTGATCTTATTCAGGAAGGTAACCTCGGTCTTATCAAGGCAGTAGAGAAGTTTGACTGTACAAAGGGCTTTAAGTTTTCCACATATGCTACATGGTGGATAAGACAGGCTATCACCCGTGCTATTGCCGATCAGGCAAGAACAATCAGAATTCCGGTTCATATGGTGGAAACCATCAACAAACTTATCAGAGTTTCCCGTCAGCTTCTCCAGGAATACGGCAGAGATCCTAAAGTTGAAGAAATTGCCGCTGCAATGAACACCAGTGAAGAAAGAGTAAGAGAAATAATGAAGATTGCCCAGGAGCCTGTAAGTCTGGAAACACCTATCGGTGAAGAAGAAGACAGTATCCTCGGTGATTTTATCCCTGATAACGATGCACCTGCGCCATCTGATATGGCGGCATTTATGCCCTTGAAAGAGCAACTTATGGATGTGCTTTCGACTCTTGCACCAAGAGAAGAAAAGGTGTTGGGACATGCCAACGGGCTTGACGACGGAAGAGCCAGAACACTTGAAGAAGTAGGCAGAGAGTTTAAGGTAACAAGAGAGAGAATCAGACAGATTGAAGCAAAAGCACTGAGAAAACTCCGCCATCCTTCAAGAAGCAAGAAACTCAAAGATTTTCTTGAATAATCTTTAAAAAATTTATAAAAAAATAACAACAGGGGCGGATGCCCTCATCCGCCCGTATATAATATAAATTCACGGCCGATGAAGGCATCGGCCTCTTCATTTTTTATAAAGGTGAATTGTATGAAAAGAATATTTGATTATATAAAGACAAAATCAGGCATAAGGATGATTATCACGGTAACATTGGTGATTGTTCTGTCAGTTTCGTTGTTTTTCAGTATCAGATACCTTTCCGGTATAGGCAGTAATTACGAATTCAATATCTTTACAGGTGAAATAGCCCGTTATACCGGCACTGACAAAAATGTTCAGGTTCCGGCGAGAATATTCGGAAGAAAAGTAGTGAAAATCGGCGTTGCCGCATTTGAAAAAAGAGATGACCTGGAAAGTGTAAGGATAAAACCCGGACTTGTTACAGTTGAGGACGGAGCATTCAACGGATGTACCAACCTCAGAGAGGTGGTATTGCCGGACACAGTTTCATACATAGGTCATTATACATTTCTGGATTGCAAAAATCTTCGTATCATACTTCCTGAATCAGTATCCTTTATAGGTAAATATGCTTTTTACGGATGTGAATCAATCGTGGGAATAAATATCCCTCATGGGGTGGATGTAATAAACGAATGCTCATTTGCAAACTGTACGGCACTTCAGACAGTTACCATTCCCGACAGTGTGGGAGTTGTGGGGCAGATGGCTTTTGCCAATTGCAAAAATCTCAAGAGTATTGATTTTGCCGAAGGTGTGAAAGATATCAGGGCAGGTGCTTTCTGGAACTGTATATCTCTTGAAAAAGTGAGATTTCCTCAGAGTGTAAGAAATATTGATTGTACAAAAACCGACGAAAGCGGTCGCGTTATATATGAAGGATGCGGTGTGTTTGAAGGATGTACTGCACTGAAGAGCGTAAATATTCCTCAGGGAGTAGAGGATGTGGGCGACAGAATGTTTTTCAGATGCGAAAAACTCGAGAGCATCCGCATTCCTGATTCGGTTAAGCGCATAGGCAAACAGGCATTTGCTTACTGTGCTTCTCTTGAAAGTATAGTTATTCCTGACAGTGTGGAAACAATGGATTACTTCCGCGGTGAAGACAAAGAGGGAACTTTTGCATTGTGTCTTAGTGCAAAACAGATAATACTTCCTTCGAGTCTTAAGGATATTCATCATAAGATGTTTTATTATTGCGCATCTCTTAAGGAAATGCTAATCCCCGAAAATGTGGAGAATATTCACAAATGGGCATTCCTTGATTGCCGTTCATTGGAAAATGTGGCAATACTAAGCAAAAGTGTTACGGTAAATCCAAATGCTTTTGATAACTGCGAAACAGTAAAAGTGTTGAAGATAAACAAATAAAAAGGAGAGATATAAATGAAAGTATTGTGTATTGGCAACAGTTTTTCTGAGGATGCATCAAGATATCTTCATCAGATTGCGAGGGCGGATAAAGCAGATATCGATGTGGCAAATCTTATGATAGGCGGATGTTTTTTTTATAAACATTTCAGAAATTTCATGAGTGATGCAAAGGATTATACTCTTGGTTTTAACGGCAAATCAACAGGAGTAAGAGTTACTATGACAGAAATTCTTCTTTCTAATGAATGGGATTATGTTTCCATTCAGCAGGCAAGTGCATTTTCTCCCGATTATGATACATATCAGCCATATGCAGATTTACTTTGTGACCATGTGAGAGAATGTGTACCGAAGTCAAAACTTGTTGTTCACGAAACATGGGCATACAAAGAAGACAGTAATAAACTTCTCAGTGTAAACGGTGCAAAATACACAAAGAGAGCGGAAATGTACAAAGATATACGGGAATCCTATCAGAAACTGTATAAAGACACATCTGCAGATTTGTATATTGAATCGGGAACACTTTTTCAGAAACTTGTAGAAAACGGTATTTCCAATGATGACCTTCACAGAGATGAATTTCACGCATCTTTTGGACTTGGAAGATATGCTCTGGGACTTCTCTGGTATAAAAGACTTACCGGAAACAAAGTAACGGGAAATACATTCCGTGATTTTGATCAGGAGATTCCTGAAGAAACTGTTCTTATGATTCAGAGAATAGTAGACGAAATGTAATTGTTATTTTCAGACTTGTAAAAGCGGAGTGATCCTTTTTGCAAGTCTGTTTGATTTTTGTGTACAAAAATATAATAAAAAATTCTTGACAAATCATATTTACAGTTGTATAATACATCTGTTGACCTATGGTCAACTCCTTGCTCTTAAAGTTTTTTAAGGGCCAAAGTCCAAAGGGAGGTGAATATAATGGATAAAATTTTAAACAAGTACGAAACCATCTTTATTGTTGACACAACAATAGGTGAAGAAGCAGTTACAGTTTTGGTAGAAAAGTTCAAAACTATGATTGCTGAGTCTTGTAAGGTTGAATCTGTTGATGATTGGGGTAAAATGAGATTAGCATATCCTATCGAAGACAGAACAGAAGGATATTACACATTGATAAACTTCGAATCCGAACCTGAATTTATTAAGGAATTGGACAGAGTTTACAACATCACTGACGGTATCTTGAGAACTATTACTGTAAGAAAGTAATTACGGAGGATGATGTAAGATGAATAAAGTAATATTGCTTGGCAGACTTACAAGAGACCCTGAATTGAGAACAACTCCTTCAGGAGTGAATGTTTGCAGCTTTTCATTGGCTGTGAACAGACGTTTTGCAAAAGAGGGTCAGCAGAATGCAGACTTCATCAACTGTGTTGCATGGAGAAATACTGCAGAGTTCGTTGCAAAGTATTTTGCAAAGGGCAGAATGATGGGCGTTGTCGGATCACTTCAGACCGGCAGATACGAAAAGGACGGACAGACTCACTACACAACAGATGTTCTTGTAGATGAAGCATATTTTGCAGACAGTAAGTCCTCTTCCGATTCTTCTTCAATGGGTGCGCCTGTTCAGAATACTACTGCAGATTTCGGTGCAGATGCAGGGCTTATGCCTATTCCGGCAGATGACGATTTGCCATTCTGATTTAGTGTTAATGATTAAAGGAGGTTTATACAATGGCTGAAGAAAGAGCATACAGAAAAAGACCAAAAAAGAAAGTATGTCAGTTCTGTGCAGACAAAGTACAGGAAATTGATTACAAGGATATAGCAAAACTCAGAAAGTACGTTTCTGAAAGAGCAAAGATTCTTCCAAGAAGAATCAGCGGTACATGTGCTAAGCACCAGAGACAACTTACTGTTGCTATCAAGAGAGCAAGACATATTGCCCTTCTCCCTTATACATCAGACTGATAAATATTTGGTATTTTACCCCGCAAGGTTATCTTGCGGGGTTGTTTTTTGGCAAAATTTAATATAAAAGATGAAACATTTGGACAAAGTACACAAAAAAACACTGCGATTACATATCTTTTTTTGTGGAAAGTATATTGGGAATTGTTTGTAAATCATTGACATTTGCATAAGAGAGAGTTATAATATACTATGTATTTATATATTTATTACAAAAATGTAAATTATCTTTTTGAGAAGGAGTGTGTATTTGATGGGAAAGGAAACAAAGAAATCAGGATTTGAAAAAGTCCTCGGAACTACCGATGTCCTTATGGTTGCCTTTGGCGCTATGATAGGATGGGGATGGGTAGTATCTTCCGGCAGTTGGATAATGACAGGCGGTGTACTCGGTACGGCTCTTGGATTTATTATCGGCGGTATTATGATTTATTTCGTAGGTCTGTGTTTTGCAGAACTTACAACTGCCATGCCTATGTGCGGCGGTGAGCAGGTATTCAGTTACAAGGCTTTCGGAACAATAGGTTCATTTATATGTACCTGGTCAATAATCCTTGCGTACATAGGGGTTGTGTGTTATGAGGCGGTATCCTTCCCTACGATCATGCAGTATCTCTTCCCGTGGATAGGTACGGAAGGTTTCCTTTATGAAATCGCAGGATTCAAGATATACACACCGTGGCTTGTGATAGCAATAATAAGTGCGGTGTTTATCACAGTAGTAAATATTGTCGGTACCAAAAAAGCAGCAATTCTTCAGAATATTTTCACAGTTATCATTGCAGGCGTAGGTGTGATTTTGCTGGTCGGCTCATTGTTCAGAGGCGATATTTCCAACTATGAAGGACAGACTCTTATCGGTGATTCTGCAGGTAATGTAGTTGAAAATATTGTAAGAATAGCAATTATGACACCATTTTTCTTCTTTGGCTTTGATGTAATACCTCAGGCTGCAGAAGAAGTAAATGTTCCTATGAAAAAACTGGGCAGACTTATGATTCTTTCTATCGTAATGGCAGTAGGATTCTATGTAATGATAGTTATTGCCGCAGGTCTTGTGCTTTCAAGACCGGAGGTTATGAAAGTAATGGGTGATGGCGGAAGTACACTTGTTCCCGCAGATGCTATGGCGAAGGCTTTTGGTTCTCAGATGATGGCGAAGGTGCTTATCGTTGGCGGTCTTTGCGGTATCATCACAAGTTGGAATGCATTTCTTATCGGCGGTAGCCGTGCCCTTTATTCAATGGCTGATGCAAATATGATACCGAAATGCTTTACAAAACTTACCAAAAAAGGCAAAGTTCCGATTGTCGGTCTTTTGCTTATCGGTGTTCTTTCCATTATAGCACCTTTCTTTGGTAAGGTTATGCTTGTATGGATTGTGGATGCAAGTAACTTTGCTTGTTGTATATCATACTGTGTGGTATCTATGGCATTTATTGTCCTTCGCAAAAAAGAAGCGAATCTGGAACGCCCTTACAAAGTGAATAACTACAAGACTGTAGGAACAATCGCAGTAGTTATGTCAGGTGCAATGGCGCTTATGTATATTATTCCGGGTACAAGTTGTACTCTTATCTGGCAGGAATGGGTGATTACAGGCGGATGGATTCTTCTTGGCGCACTGTTTGCACTCTGGGGTAAGAAAAAATACAAAAAAGATTTTGGCGTAAGAGAAAATATATAAGTTTTTATCAAACGACGATACATAATACGGGTGTGATATATTTATGAATAACAATCTTATTATAGTCGGTGCCG
>JAZSJF010000146.1:0-6659 GCA_045534195.1 Clostridia bacterium
AAAAAAAGATAAGTATAATAAGCATTGCGATTGATGCTCCTCAGGATAAGATTTCCACTCTGGCGGGAAAAATCGGCAATCTTCAGGGTGTCAGTGCAAAAACCGCATTATCAGGAGTGATATCCAATGAATAAGGATATCCTTGCTCTGATTGAAAAACTGAAAAACACCCATTCACTTACAAAAGAAGAATATCTCTCCCTCATAAAAGCAAGAAACAAAGAAACTGCAGAACTTCTTATGAAATACGCCGTAGAAGAGAGAGAAAAATACTATGGCAGAGAAGTATTCATAAGAGGTCTTATAGAAATATCAAACATATGCAAAAACGACTGTTATTACTGCGGAATAAGAAAAAGCAATCCAAACTGTCAGCGATACAGACTTACTCCCGAGGATATCCTTATGTGCTGTAAGGAAGGGTATGAACTGGGATTTCGCACTTTTGTACTTCAGGGAGGAGAAGACGGATACTTCACAGATGATATTCTTACAAACCTCATAAAAGATATCAAAAAAGACTATCCCGACTGTGCAGTAACGCTATCTCTTGGTGAAAGAAGCAGAGAAAGTTATGAAAAACTCAGGAATGCCGGTGCAGACCGATATCTTTTAAGACACGAAACCGCTGACCGAAAGCATTATGAAACACTTCACCCACCCGCACTCTCTTTTGAAAACCGAATGAGATGCCTTAAGGATTTGAGAGAACTGGGATTTCAGGTAGGATGCGGATTTATGGTAGGAAGTCCGGGGCAGACAGATGAGCATTTGGCGGGAGAACTGAAGTTTATAGAAGAATTCAAACCAGATATGTGCGGAATAGGACCATTTATTCCGCATAAGGATACAATGTTTAAGGACGAAAAACCGGGAAGCGCAGATATCACCTGTTATCTCTTAAGCATAATAAGACTTATCCACCCAAGAGTCCTTCTCCCTGCCACAACGGCACTGGGCACATTGTCTGAATCAGGCAGAGAAAGAGGTATCCTATCAGGAGCAAATGTTGTGATGCCAAATCTATCCCCCTCCGGCGTAAGAAAAAAATATATGCTCTATGATAACAAACTGTCCGACGGTGCAGAATCCGCTCAGGCAAAAGAAGAACTTAAGAAACGAATTGAATCCATAGGATATACTGTCAGTTTGTCTCGTGGTGATGTATACAAAAAAGATACAGATAAATAACATTTAAGAAAGGACGATTAATTATGGCAAAATATGATCCGAAATCAAGAAAAGCAGAAGAATTTATAAATGATGAAGAAATCAAAGCAACTTTGAAGTATGCCGAAGAAAACAAGGACAACTTCCAACTTATTGATGCACTTCTGGAAAAGGCAAGACCGAGAAAAACTGCAGACGGATGGAACTGTGCAGGTCTTACACACAGAGAAGCAAGTGTACTTCTTGCCTGCGAGGACAAGGAAAAGGTAAAAAAGATATTTGAAATTGCCGAAGAAATCAAACACGCATTCTACGGAAACAGAATCGTTATATTTGCACCGTTGTATCTCTCAAACTACTGTGTAAACGGTTGTGTATACTGTCCATATCACGCAAAAAACAAAACTATTCCGAGAAAGAAACTTACTCAGGAAGAAATCAGAAATGAAGTAATTGCACTTCAGGATATGGGACATAAGCGTCTTGCTATTGAAACAGGTGAAGATCCTGTGAACTGTCCGCTTGAATATGTACTTGAAAGCATCAATACAATCTACAGTGTACATCACAAAAACGGAGATATCCGCAGAGTAAATGTTAACATTGCCGCAACAACTGTGGAAAATTACAAAAGACTCAAAGAAGCGGGAATCGGCACATATATTCTCTTCCAGGAAACATATCACAAAGAAAGTTATGAAGCACTCCACCCTACCGGACCAAAAAGCAACTATGCATACCACACAGAAGCCCACGACAGAGCAATGGAAGGCGGCATAGATGATGTGGGACTGGGGGTACTTTTCGGACTTGAACTTTATAAATATGAATTTGCAGGACTTCTTATGCATGCAGAACATCTTGAAGCAACATTCGGTGTAGGTCCTCATACAATAAGTGTACCAAGACTCAAAAGGGCAGATGACATCAATCCTGATGATTTTGATAACGGAATTGATGATGATACATTTGCAAAAATCACCGCTTGTATAAGACTTGCAGTACCGTATACCGGAATTATAATCTCCACAAGAGAAACAGAATCCGTAAGAGGAAAACTTTTAAACCTCGGAGTATCACAGATAAGCGGCGGCTCCCGTACATCTGTAGGCGGTTATGCAGGATATTCTGCAGATGAAAGACCACACGATACAGAGCAGTTTGATGTATCTGACCAGAGAACACTTGATGATGTGGTTCGCTGGCTTATGCAAAACGGTCATATTCCGTCATTCTGTACAGCCTGCTACAGACTGGGAAGAACGGGTGACAGATTTATGAGTCTTTGTAAATCAGGACAGATTTCCAACTGTTGTCTGCCGAATGCTCTTATGACACTGTCAGAATTCCTTGAGGATTATGCAAGTGAAGAAACAAGAAAACTCGGACACAAAATTGTGGATAATGAAATAAACAACATACCTAACGAAAAGGTAAGAGGTATTGCAAAGGAACAGGTGGATTATATAAGAAACTATAATGAAAACTCTCCAAAAGGAGAAGACGGCAGAAGAAAGCGTGTGGAAGTATGAGTATGGAAAACACCCCAAGTGCAGAAAGAATACACATAAGTTTTTTTGGCAAAAGAAATGCAGGTAAATCAAGCCTTGTAAATGCCGTTACGGGACAGAATCTCTCTGTGGTATCAGATGTACTCGGTACTACAACTGATCCTGTAAAAAAGGCAATGGAACTTCTTCCTTTAGGTCCTGTTGTAATCATTGATACACCGGGATTTGATGACGAAGGAACTCTCGGTGAAATGAGAGTGGAAAAAACAAAAGAAATTCTTTCGAAAACCCATATTGCCGTACTTGTATGTGATAATAATACAACGGACAAAGGATATGAAGAATTTGCATCTCTTGTAAAGGAAAAGAATATTCCATACATCATAGCCCACAACAAATCCGACCTTATGGAAACCATTCCCGAAACAAAGGGCAATGAGATATGGGTAAGCGCAACAGAAAATATAAATATAGATGCGCTAAAAAATCTTCTTGGAGATTTTGCAAAAAATATAAAAACATCAGATAAGCCACTGCTTGGTGATCTTGTCACAAAAGAGGATATCATAATCCTTGTGACTCCTATTGATGAATCTGCACCAAAAGGAAGACTTATCCTTCCTCAGCAACAGACAATAAGAGATATCCTTGACAACCACTGTATATGTATGGTATGTCAGACAGAGAATCTGAAATCAACCATAGATTCTCTTAAACAAAAGCCAAAAATGATAATCACCGACTCTCAGGCTTTCGGTCCGGTATCAAAAATCGTACCCGCAGATATTCCGCTAACCTCCTTCTCAATCCTTTTTGCAAGATACAAAGGAGATCTTTTAAGTCAGGTAAAAGGTGCAGCGATGCTTTCTAAACTCAATGACGGAGATACCATTCTTATTTCTGAGGGATGTACTCACCACAGACAATGCGGTGATATCGGCACAGTGAAACTTCCAAACTGGATAAAGGAGTTTTCCGGTGCGGACATAAAATTTGACTTCACATCAGGAGGAGAATTCCCAAAGGATCTTAGCAAATATAAATTGGTAGTTCATTGTGGTGCATGTATGCTCAACTCTCAGGAAATGAAATCAAGACTTGAACTTGCGAAAGAATCTGACATTCCGATGACCAACTACGGTGTGGCAATTGCTCACACAAAAGGAATACTGAAAAGAAGTCTGGAAGTATTTCCCGATGCACTTAAAATTCTTGAATAAAACAAACAAGGATGTAAAAAATTTTTTACATCCTTGTTTGTTTTTACCCTTTAATATGAAATTATTGACAATGTCAAAAACGAAGATTTGTTCAATATATGAAATTGCAAATGAAATAGGAAAAATTGTCTTGGATTGGACAAACTGAATTCCCGAAGGCGTATGAGATACGCCGAGAGGTGAAGTTTGTTCAAAACAAGAGAGAAATATAAATCTGACAGGAAAATCTTCTTGCATTGGACAAACATAGCCAAAGCTGTATGCGATACTGCGCAGGCGTATGTTTGTTCAAAGTAAAGCGGCATATAAAACAAAGAAAAACACCCATAAGGGTGTTTTTCTACATTAATTCATTATTTGCTTTTGGCTTTTGTATACCACATTTCATACTCCCCTTGTCGCTTTACGCTGCAGGGAGATTTTACGACAGATTTAGTCGTTGAAGCCCACGCGTGATTCATATGTTGTATGCAAAAGTTCATGAGCCTTGTGTGAATTTGGTTCACCAAGGAATTCATCATAAAGAGCCTTGATCTGTGGGTTATTATGTGACTGACGAAGCGGAAGTCTTTCGTCTTCGCTATAAAGAGCCTGTGCTCTCTTTTCCTTATAAGTATCAAGGATATCGTCACCTTCATTCGGCATAAAGCAAGAACGAACGATTGGCTGTCCGCCACCTGCGATACATCCGCCGGGGCAACCCATAATTTCGATGAAGTGGTATTTTGACTTACCTTCACGGATTTCGTCAAGAAGAACCTTTGCATTCTTCATACCGTGTGCAATAGCAACATTAACAACTGTGCCGTTGATATCTATAGATGCTTCCTTGATGCCTTCGAAACCACGAACTGCTTCAAACTTGATTGCTTCGTGTTCCTTGCCTGTGAGAACAAAGTAAACTGTTCTTAAAGCCGCTTCCATAACGCCGCCTGTTACACCAAAGATAACACCTGCACCTGTGTAATCACCCATAAGATCCTGATCAAATTCTTCGTCAGGAAGACGTGTAAAGAGGATACCTGCACGTTTGATCATACGAGCAAGTTCTCTTGTTGTGAGAACTGCATCTACATCCTTGATACCGTCTCTCTGCATCTGATCTCTTTCTTTTTCATCTTTCTTTGCAGTACATGGCATAATGGATACAACGAAGATATCCTTAGGATCAATGCCGTTCTTTTGTGCATAGTAAGATTTGATGATAGCACCCTGCATCTGATGTGGAGATTTACATGATGAAAGGTGTGGCAAAAGATCGCCATAGTTATATTCAGCGTAGTTGATCCAGCCCGGTGAACATGATGTAATCATCGGGAGTGTTCCGCCGTTTTTGATTCTTCCGAGAAGTTCTGTTCCTTCTTCCATAATTGTAAGGTCGGCAGCAAAGTTTGTATCATACACCTTGTGGAATCCAAGACGCTTGAGTGCTGCTACCATCTTACCTGTAACGGCTGTGCCAACCGGCATACCGAATTCTTCGCCAAGTGCTGCTCTTACTGCAGGTGCTGTCTGAACTACAACGTGTTTTCCTGCCTTAAATGCTTCGTCAACTTTTGCGATTTCTGATTTTTCCATCAATGCGCCTGTAGGACATACGCTTACACACTGTCCGCAAAGGATACAAGGTGAGTTAGCCATTGAACGGTTTTCTGCAGGAGCAACGATTGTATTGAATCCTCTGTTTTCAAAACCGAGGATACCCATACCGTGAGCGTTTTCACATCTTGCTACACAACGTCCGCAAAGGATACACTTTGATGTATCACGAACGATAGAAGGTGTGAGTTCATCTACAGTTACAGGAGTTTTAACCCCTTTGTATTTGTCTTCACGTGCACCTGTTACATATGCAACATGAAGGAGTTCACACTGACCGTTTTTGTCACACTGCTGACAATTTTGATTGTGGTTTGAAAGCAAAAGTTCAACAGATGCACGACGTGCTTCTGCAGCCTTTGCACTGGAAATAATGATTTCCATACCTTCGTTAACCGGATATACACAAGAAGCAACAAGACCTCTTGCACCGACAACTTCTACCAAACATACACGGCATGAACCGTTTGAACATTCACCGTGGTTAAATGCACACAAAGAAGGAATCTCGTAGCCGCAAGCCTTTGCAGCCTCAAGAATGGTCATGCCTTCTTCAACCTGGTAGGAGATGCCTTCGATTTTTATATTTACTTTAGCCATTTTATTCTCCTCCTATTCCTTACTTCTGTACAATTGCTTTGAACTTACATGTAGCGATACAAGCACCGCACTTGATACATGCTGAAGAATCAATCTGATAAGAGTTGAGTTTCTTGTCAGGTGCTTTGTAGTCTGTACGCTGGATACATCCAACAGGACAAGCCTTTGCACAAAGACCGCAACCGAAACAGTCATCCTGATTGATTGTATAACGGATAAGTTTCTTACATACACCTGCAGGACAAGTCTTGTCTACGATATGAGCAAGGTATTCATCCTTGAAGTGTGTAAGAGTTGAGATGATCGGGTTAGCCGCTGTCTGACCAAGAGCACAGAGAGAGTTTGCTTTAACTGTTGCACCAAGTTCTTCAAGTTCTTCAAGGTCTTTCATTGTACCTTCACCCTTTGTGATACGGGTAAGGATTTCAAGCATTCTCTTTGTACCGATACGGCATGGTGAACACTTACCGCAGGACTCGTCACAGATAAATACCATATAGAACATAGCAACATCAATCATACAGCTTACCTCATCCATTACGATAGCACCGCCTGAGCC
>JAZSJF010000247.1:0-2269 GCA_045534195.1 Clostridia bacterium
GGCTACGATCCGACTTCCTTCTCTTGGCTTAGCTGATGCTGTAACATTTACAAGCACACATGTGTCGCCGTATCTTACAAGTGCAGATGCATTTGAAAGCTGAGCAAGTTCGCCTGTTTCAATAATAAGCTCTCTGCCTGCAAGAGTAGTCTTAAATTCTCTTTTCATAATTTGTTCCTCCTTGATTTCTTTGGGAACCGATAGAATTAGCCATTAGATATACACTCGAAAAAAATCGAATTCATATCTAATCGCTAAGGCTATGGATTCCCTTTTTATATTGATTTTTAAAAATTGGCTTGAGTTGAAAAATAGACAAAGAAGGTGGAAACCCACCCGTCTTTGTCTTTTTTGATTACTTTCTGATGTTAAGCTTTTTGATGATTGCACGATATCTTTCGATATCTACCTTTGTAAGGTAGTTGAGCAAACCTCTTCTGTCACCAACCATCTGAAGAAGACCTCTTCTTGAGTGATGATCCTTCGGATGAGTCTTAAGGTGTTCTGTAAGGTGATTGATTCTGTAAGTAAGAATAGCAATCTGTACTTCAGGTGAACCTGTATCGCCTTCGTGAAGTTTGTAAGTGTTGATGATTTCCTGTTTGATTTCTTTTGTCATTGTATTTCACCTCCATTAATTTATAAACGCCGTACCACAAAGTAGATGGTCTGGAGAGTCCAAAAAACCTTGTGATAGGTTATCAACCATTGAATTATATCACACAATTTCTGATTTGTAAAGAGTTAATTTATATTTTTTGATTTTTCCAATACAAACAGTCTTTGTCTATCTGACATTTAAGTTGTTCTATACTGTCAAATCTTGTTTCTTCCCGTATAAAATCACAAAAATACACAGTTATTTCTTTTTCATACAAATTGCCGTTATAGTCAAAAATATGAGTTTCTGTTTTTTTTGTTTCATCATTTACTGTAGGATTTGTTCCTATATTTGTGACAGAATAATACTCACATCCGTCAATCAGAGTCTTTGTGGCATACACTCCGTCTTTAGGATATACAAAATCCTTTTCAAGAGAAATATTTGCCGTAGGAAACCCCAGTTTTCTGCCAAGTTTTTTTCCTTCGGAAACTTTACCTTCTATATGATAACATCTTCCAAGATATTCGTTTGCTCTTTTTATATTGCCTTCTTCAAAAAGTTTTTTAATAAGTGTGGTGGATACTTCTTCACCGTAAAGGGTGAGTTTGTCCACAATAGTAAGACCGGTATGATATGTTCTGCAAAGAAAACCCAGCGTCTCTGCATCCCCTGCTCTGCCCTTGCCGAATTTCCAGTCAGTCCCCGCAACAATATGCACTGCTCCGAGATTTTCTATAAGTTTGTCTGCAAAAAACTCTTCGGGTGAAAGGTTTTTGAATTCATCACTGAATTCTTCCACATACACATAATCGCATCCCAGTTCTTCAAAAATCTTAAGTCTTTGTTCAAAAGAAAAAACCTTTTCTCTCAACACATTTGAAAATGTATATGCAACAAGAGGAATCCCCAGTGCTTCTGATATCTTTTTTGCTTCGCTTATAAGTTTTTTGTGTCCCTGATGAAGGCAATCAAACTTCCCCAGGGTAACCACACTTTTGTTAAGATTTCCTTTCAGAATTTTCATATTTGTCACCTTATGATACATAAAAATTCTTTTCTGTTTTCAAAACATTTCTGTTTTTGTCTTTCTCTACATATCCGATGCCGAGAAAAACTTCCTGACTGTCATATACACGGTATCTGCCCACATCATTTTCCACAGTGGACTTTGCACCGTTTAAAAATCTTTCTTTGAGTTCATCGGAAAGAACAATCTTTTCCAGTGAAGAAAATACATAGTCTGCATTGTAGAGAACATCCGAAAGTCCCTGATTTTCTTTGATATTTTTCAGTTCATCAAGAGTATGAGCATCCGATATATCAAAAACTCCGGATTTTGTCCTCTGAAGGCTTGTCATACAGGCAAAAGTACCCAGTCGGTAACCTATAACATTTATAACAGTACGGATGTATGTACCTTTTGAACATCCCACTTTTATAAGGGCTTCATCCTTCTTAAGATCAAGTATCTCTGCATAATAGATACTTACTCTTCTGGATTTTCGCTCCACTTCTTTTCCCTGACGGGCAAGTTCATAAAGTTTCTTTCCGTCTATTTTTATTGCAGAATACATCGGTGGAACCTGCATAATTTCCCCTTTAAAACTGTCTGTCACTTTTAAAATATCATCTAAAGATACGTCTGCAGGGTTATTTTCGAGTACT
>JAZSJF010000295.1:0-2309 GCA_045534195.1 Clostridia bacterium
AATATGACAGAATTTGTTTGAACAAACTTTTATTCTGAATATAAAAAACCACAAAATTTTAAAGGAGAAAAATAATATGAAACTTGAACCCATTGTTATTTCACTGCTTGACACTGACCTTTATAAATTCAATATGAATCAGGTCATATTTCACAAACATACTGACCTCTGCGGTCAGTACTTCTTCAAATGCCGAAATAAAGGTGTTGTTTTCACACCTGAAATGGCACAGGAAATCAGCGAACAAATTGACCATCTCTGCACACTTACTTTCAAAAAAGAGGAACTTAACTATCTCCGTTCCATACGTTTTATAAAGGATGACTACGTGGAATTTCTCAGACTCTGGAGACCTATACGTGATTATGTAACAGTTGAACTTGCTGATAACGGAGAATTAAAAATAAAAGTTGACGGTCCCCTTTTCTCTGCAATGCAGTTTGAAATATATCTGCTGGAGATTGTTAACGAAGTATATTTCCGTATGCAGTTCGACTACGACAAACTTTTAAAATCCGCTGAGGAACGTCTTGACGCTAAAATACGTGCATTGAATGACGGAACATATACTTTTAAATTTGCTGAATTCGGCTGCCGCAGACGACTCTCACGTGAATGGGAGGATGTTGTTGTAAAACGCCTTTGCACTGAAACTGATAAGTGTGTAGGAACTTCTAATGTATATCTCGCTATGAAGTACAATGTCACACCTATCGGAACTTATGCTCACGAATTTGTGCAGATGTATCAGGGAATTGACTCTATACCTCTTGCCTATACAAACCACTATGCAATGAAAGACTGGTACAATGAATATCAGGGCGATAACGGTACTGCTCTTACAGATACAGTAACTACTGATCTTTTCCTGCTTGATTTCAACCGTTCAATGGTCAATAACTATACAGGTGTTCGCCACGACAGCGGTGATCCTTTTGCATGGGGCGAAAAAATCATAGCACACTACAAAAAATACGGTGTAGACCCGAAAACTAAGCTTCTCCTGTTCAGTGACAGCCTTGATTTTGATCGTGCTCAGAAACTTTATGATTACTTCTGCGATAAAACAAAGGTATCTTTCGGCATTGGAACATTCTGTTCAAATGATACTGTAGAAAAGGCTCTGAATATCGTCATAAAGCTTCAATATGTCAACGGCAGACCTGTTGCAAAACTGTCTGACGATATGGGCAAAGCTATGTGCAGTGATCAGGAATATCTTGAATATCTCAAGCGTTCTGTAGAATTCAGACTTGATAGAGAAAACGGCAACAAGGCTTAATCCAATTCCTGAAACTGATGTGCTATACTGAAAGATAGTCGATAAACAAAAATCTCGTAAAATATAAGGGCAACTCTAAAAATTCGTTTAATACAAGAAATAGCAGATAGATATGTCAGCTACAAGGAAACCTTTCCAAGGTGTGCTATCACACCCCAAGGAAATGTGACACCGGTAGATGACATACATATCTGCTTTTTCATTAATCAAACAGGTTTTTAGAGACGCCCCTTACTTAATCAGCGGTGTGACATTGTTGAATACAGCATAGAATTTTACCGGAATATGCTTGTCTATATGACACTTTCCGAAAAACCATTTTTCATAATCGCAGGCTTTTGTGATTTCCTCAAATAATGCGTGAACTTCAATTCTCTGGAAAACATCAACTCCAAGGCAATCCTTTACTGATGCAGGAGGTTCGTGAGTTATAACAAAGTCTACCGCATGATTGTTTAATTCAAGATTTCTTACAGCTTCCATTATTTCTTCATGGGTTGGCTGTTCACGTTCCCACCAGTCACCGTCAAATCTGAATTCTATATCCTGACTATGACCGCCGCCAAATGTGAAAATTTTCTTTCCTTCAATGGTAAAAACCTGACCTCGCATCAAGTGAATGAGATTTGGAGCTATAACTCTTGCCATTCCTCCATTCCAAATGCTTTCGGGATATTTTTCAAGCAAATCAAAATTTTCATGACAGCCGTCAATAAAACAAATCGTGTATTCAAGGGACATAAGTTTTTTTAAAATGGCATTTTCCCTTTTTGAACCGTCCCATATAAAACCGAAATCTCCGCAAATTATCAGGGTATCCCCTGCACCAAGTTTTTTAAACTGCGGGTCTTTGAAGCGTGAAAAATCTCCGTGTGTATCTCCTGTTACATAAATCATTTTTTCGCCCTCCGTTCTTTTTATACCAATCCCTAAAATGTTAGTAGACAAAGATGATGAGCAGAAATACTGTATGTCAAGGCGGACGACGAAAGCATACTGTCGTATGGTGAGGAGGACAACGATGACA
>JAZSJF010000182.1:0-4396 GCA_045534195.1 Clostridia bacterium
TTTTTTGTTTCTGTTATATATTTAGAAGGACTCGAACCTTGAGAAGGTGCGAGCGTTAAAAAAACAATTGATAATTGTTTTTAGCGAGCAGCGGTGAGACGGGTACCGAAAAGTATCACTTTTTGGTCGTCGAGCCATACAGATTGCGTAGCAATATGTGTCCTTCTATCCCAGCCAAACAAAAAAGTCACTTTTGTCTACTGACAAAGGTGACTTTTTTGAATGATGTTTGCCTTCGGCAAATGATGACACTATCGTTAATGATATTTCCTTCGGAAATGATGTCGGCTTCGCCTGGTGTTTTTTGGCAAACATCGCATCATTGCGACCAAAGGAAGCAACATCATTATGCGAAGTATAACATCATATCGCCAACGGCGATGCTGTGTATTCACTTATGTCGAAAACTGTTGAAAATATATTCAATATATGATATAATAATTTCATCTTTAATGAAATCAACTAAGTTTGCCTGACGGCAAGTGAAGTTATCTTATGATAGTGAAGTTATACCTTGCGGCAGAGTGGCAAACTTAATTTCACTTTGAACATCGGATCAAAACTTCACGCAAACATCGGCATCTGAAGTGTTTATCGATTTTATTATTTTTTGTATCAGGACGGGGGTAAATACAATGATAGGATTTTACAGTTACACAGTGGTGCTTACTTATTTAGGCCTTTTTTCCGCAGTGACAGGTATGGTTCTGGCATTGAACGGAAATACAAATATGGCTATTTTTTGTCTGATGTTTTCCGGTCTGTGTGATATGTTTGACGGACAAGTCGCATCTACAAAAAAAGACAGAACAGAGGATGAAAAGAAATTCGGAGTACAGATAGATTCACTGTGTGATATAGTGTGTTTCGGCGTTTTGCCCGCAATCATCGGATATTCGTTAAAAATTAAAAGTCCCGTAGGTTACGCTTGTATGGCATTTTTTGTACTTGGCGGCGTTATCCGTCTGGCATTCTTCAATGTATTGGCTGAAAAGAAAACAGAGTCTGCCGACGACAAACCCACTTATTACCGTGGGCTTCCCATTACAAGTTCCGCACTTATATTCCCTGCAATAATGTTTCTGAACAAAATACTTGTATTCGGCGATGCATTACCTCTCATATATGAGGTAACACTTCTTGTCTGCGCATTTCTTTTTGTAATAGACATCCGTATCCTCAAGCCAAAAAAGGTCGGTAAGTTCTTGCTTTTGCTTGTTGGAATTGTACTTTTTGTATTGTATTTTGAATTTATATTTTAGGTGATAAAATGGAACCGGTATTTCTGTATGAAACTTTTTTCGGAAGATGTATCTTAAAGATTCTCACAAGACCTTTTATTTCAAAAATTGCAGGGAAATATATGGACTCCCCTGTTTCCCGTTTGAGAATAAAATCATTTGTAAGAAAAAACCGCATAGATATGACCGATTATATCAAAAGAGAATACAAGTCATTCAATGATTTTTTTACAAGAGAAATAAGAGATGAAGCAAGAAACATTGATATGTGTCCTTCATCATTCATAAGCCCAAGCGACGGAAAAGTAAGTGCATTTACCATATCTGACGACTCTTCTTTTTGTATAAAAGGAAGCACTTACACAGTGGATGAACTTTTTTGTGATAAAAATATTGCAAAAGATTTTTCAGGCGGAACAATGATTGTAATACGCCTGACCGTTACCGATTATCACAGATATATATATCCCGATTGGGGAGAAAAGGAAAACAATGTATTCATTCCCGGAATACTTCACACAGTTCAACCCATTGCCCAGTCAAGACACAAAATATATAAAACCAATTCAAGAGAATACACTATCCTTCATACAGAAAATTTTGGTGACGCAATCCAGATGGAAGTAGGCGCCATGATGGTAGGAAAAATTGTTAACTACCATTCATCCTGCAAATTCAGTCGCGGTGAAGAAAAAGGCAGATTTGAATTTGGCGGTTCTACAATAGTCATTATGGTAAAAAAAGATACCATTAAACTTAGCGATAATATTCCTTTGAATTCTGACAAAAAATCCGATATAAAAATGAGTGAAAAAATCGGAGAAAAACTCAATACCGATCAGGGCGCAACCATCATTGACGGAAGAACCCTTGTACCGCTTCGTGCCATATTTGAAGCGCTTGGCGCAGATGTGGAATGGGACGATGTGACCAAATCGGTGGAAGCAAGAAAAAGAACCAAAAAAGTTACACTTCAGATAGGAAGCAAGGCAATATATATAAATCAGATACGAAATGAAATCGATGTAAGCGCTATGCTCATAAACAGCCGTACAATGGTTCCTGCAAGGGCAGTGTCAGAGGCTCTCGATGCAAAAGTCAGTTGGGACGGAGAAACAAGAACGGTATATATAGAATCATCCGAAACTGATAAAACAATAAAAGATGTATATGCTAAGGAAGCAATTACTGCACCTGACGGAGAAGTGGTTTTTGAATATTTCTGTGCATATCCTCAGTTTATTTCGGGAGATACTTCAAAAAACGATTATTACAAATCAGTAGCCGAAAGTTTTGTAAACGAAACGAAATCCGCTTCACAAAAAGCCCTTGATGACTATCAGGCATCTAAAGAAAACGGATTTATGTTTATTCCTCACAAAATGGAACTTACATTTGAAGTGAAAGACCAGGTTGAGTTTGTAAAAGAAACCTTTGACGGAATGAAAAAAGCAAAAGAAATTATAAAATAACAAAAGAGAGATACCGGATTGAATTTCCGGTATCTCATTTTTTGTATTATGATATAGAACTTTGTATTTCTTCTTTTTCCTCCGTAACAACTTCCATCTTGGAAACAGATATTTCAAAGGCTGTGCGGGTGACCACTTCATCATCACTTATTCGTTTCTGATATTCTCTGCTCTGAATCCGTCCCCATATTTTCACATTTTCTCCTACTTTGAGTTTGCCGGAAAATCTGGCATTTCTCCCCCATGCAATACATGGCATATAGTCAGATTTGTTGTATGCTCTGTTTGCGGCTATAAGAAGGTCTGTTATTTCTCTGCCAAAGGGAGTGATTCTGTATACAGGTTCTTTGCATACAAATCCATTAAGGTATATATTGTTTTGGGGAGAAAAACTTTCTTCATCCACACTTCTTATATCACGGGCAAAAACCGTAAGAATAAGTTTGGAGCCTGTAAGAGTATAATTATTATACGACCTGAACTGCCCCTCTATCTCAAGAGGAGTTCCCTCTGTCATATCAAAGTCCCTGATAAGTCTTTCAGATACAGTAACATTTATATAATCCGAACTATCGCTCAACCGCTCCACCTTAAGAACAAAACTCAAAAACTTTTCGCCATAAACCTCGTGGCTATATTCCGGTTCTCTCTCTACCCTGCCTGTCAAATGTACCTCATTGTTCAGATTGATGCTGTCTGAATTCAAATCTATCATTCCTTTCACTTTGGTTTATTACTTTATAATCATATTCATTTTTACCCAAATATATGATAGAAAAATGCAAAAACATCTTGACTTTTTTCACAAATGAGATAAAATATTATGGGGAGTTGTGAATATCACACTTTCATCAAACAATCTCGTTTTATATACAGGAAAGGATGAATATAAATGTCAGGACATTCCAAGTGGAATAATATCAAAAGAAAAAAAGAAAAAACATACGCACAAAAAGGTAAAATCTTCACAAAGATCGGAAGAGAAATTGCAGTTGCTGTAAAAAGTGGCGGCCCGGATCCCGAAGTTAACAGAAAACTCAAAGATGTTATCGCAAAGGCTAAGGCAAACAATATGCCAAACGACAACATCACCAGATGTATCAAAAAGGCTGCAGGCGGCGAAGATGATTCCAACTACGAAAGCATCACATACGAAGGCTACGGCCCATCAGGTGTTGCCGTGCTTGTAGAAGTACTTACAGACAATCGTAACAGAACTGCCGGTGACCTCCGTCATTACTTTGACAAATTCGGCGGAAACCTCGGAACTAACGGTTCTGTAAGTTGGATGTTTGACCAACTTGGCAAAATCATCATCACAAAAGCCGATGATATCGATGAAGATGAACTTATGATGGTAGCATTGGATGCAGGTGCAGATGATTTTGAAGTAAATGAAGAGTTTTATGAAATCACAACAAGCCCTGAAGGATTTTCTCAGGTAGTAGAAACTCTTGAAGAAAACAATTATGCTTATGCTTCTGCAGAAATCGAAATGGTACCGCAGAACTATATCAAACTTACAAATCCTGATGATGTGACAAAAATGGAAAGACTCATTGAAGCAATCGAAGACAGTGATGATGTACAGGAATGTTATCATAACTGGGAAGAGGATGAGGAGTAAAAATGCTCTGTACCGCAAATGTGCAGGTAATTTAATTGTTTATTTTTCTTATGTTG
>JAZSJF010000352.1:0-1606 GCA_045534195.1 Clostridia bacterium
GTCTACAAATGCGGATGATGGTCTTGGTAAAGTAAAGATTCAGATAGAAGCACCTGAAACATTCAAAAAGGCACTTTTTGAAGAGTTTGAATTTGACAAGGCATATCGAACATTCTATGTACCTTGTGCAATGGTAGAAAATTCTATCAATGTGGGTGTAAGATTTGCATACAATGCACAGACCATAGAGATTGCCGATTTCCATATTTACAATTTTGGAGATTTTCCATTGTCCGATCTTCCGAGTGATGCTACATTTATGAAGACAATTGCTCCTGGTGCAGAGTGGAGAAAAGAAGCAAATGAAAGAATTGAAAAGATCAGAAAAGGCAATTTCAAAGTAGTAGTAAAAGACAAAGACGGTAACATTATCCCTGATGCAAAGGTGAAGGCTGATATGTTTGAGCACGAATTTCAGTTTGGTTCTGTTATCGGAACACCAGATACAGTTGACCTTGAAAAAACAAGAGGAAAGACCTTTGTAGAAAATTATAACTCTGCAGTTTTTGAATCTTATACAAAAATGGGACTTCACAAGCCCGAAACTGTAAGGGAAACAATGAATCTTGCTAAGGTGAATGGTATCAAATACTTCAGAGGTCATTCTATCGTATGGGAAAAGTTTGTTTCAAGTCTTGGCAATTACCTTATGCCGAAGGAACTTGAAGAAGCCTTCAATGAAAACGATAAAGAAAAATTCGATCAGATTATCAAGGATTATATGAAATAGGTTATAGACTACTATCCTGAAATGAAAGAATGGGATGTTGCTAACGAAATTGTAGCGAACAAAATGTTCAGAGAAAAATTCGGCGAAGAATACATAGCTGAATACATGAGATGGATGCACGACATAAACCCTGATATTGATGTATTATACAACGAAGCATCTCACTGGAACGTTGACTTCTTTGATCGTCTTGATATGCTCAAAAGAGTAGGTGCATGGGACGATATGGATAAGCTTGGTCTTCAGTTGCACTTTAATGGAAGTATAGTGACTCCTGTAGAAATGATTAATCTTTATGATAAGCTTGTAAATGAATATGGTGTAAATAAGCTTATTGCAACAGAGTATTCCACAGGTGCTTTAGCTGATGAAAATCAGCACGCAGACTTTAACAGAGACTTTATGATAGCAACCTTCTCACATCCTAATATGACAGGTATCTATATGTGGGGACACTGGTCAAGTGCTACTTCAAAGTACCACATGAATGCTCCATTGTATGATACAGAGTGGAATCTTAAAAAGGGCGGACAGGCTTATCAGGACCTTGTGTACAACAAATGGTGGACAAATGAAGAGGGTACAACCAATTCCGACGGTGAATTTGGCTTAAGAGGTTTCTATGGTGACTATGATGTGACAGTAGAGGCAAATGGTCAGACAAAGACTGTAATGGTAGCGTTCCACAAGGGATATGACAACATTCTCGAAATAACAATGGACTGATAAGAAATGTAAAAATGACCGAATTCCATTTCGGTCATCCTGAGCGTAGTCGAAGGATCTTCGCAAAGCGCCAAGGGATAATATATATCAGAGGTCCTAAACCGGAAGTATAATCATTTTATGGTAGAAAAGCATCTTTTCAAGGTGCTT
>JAZSJF010000173.1:0-3132 GCA_045534195.1 Clostridia bacterium
TATTGGAATTAACAAAAGTGATGCTTCCGCCTTCTCTTTCTTTCATTCTTTTTGCCGCTCTGTCACATATTATATAATTCCAGCCCACATTGGTATTTAATACTTTCATAAATTCCACTGCGGAATTCTCAAAGATTTTCATATTAAGTCCCTGATCTGCCGCATTTAATACAATTGTATCAAAGAATACACCTTTTTTGTCAAAGAAATCAAACATTTCATCCACACTTTTTTCGTCTATTGAGCCGTCTTCCAAAAGTGAATCAATGGCATATCCTTCAATCATAACATCAGGAAATGATTTTCTGTAGTTTTCTTCTGCAATTTTTACCTTTTCGGGATTTCTGCCGGTAAATACCACATTGATTCCTTCTGATGCAAATTTATTTACTATATCTACACCGGTGTTTATACATGCGCCGGTAATGAGTGCTGTTTTCATAGTTACCTCCTAAAAATAAAACTCTGTTTTTGCAGGTCTTATATTGGTAAGAGCGCCTGTGTAGTGACGAAGTGTATGTACTTCGTATGGGTGCTTAAGACATTCTTCTTCAATGATATCAATACCAAGACCGGGCTTATCGGGAATTGTGATATAGCCGTCTTTGTATTCAAGTTCTTCTGTGGTAACATCCTTACGGTAGTCCACATCAGAATACATAATCTCAAGAATTTCAAAGTTAGGACAGGTAGCCGCAAGTTGAAGTGTAGCCGCATTTGCCACAGGTCCTGAAGGATTGTGAGGAGCAAATGGTATATACCTTGATTCTGCTTCTGCCGCAATCTTCTTAAGTTCCATTATACCGCCTGCGTGAGAAATATCAGGCTGAATGTAGTCTGCCGCCATAAGGTCAAACATTCTCTTATAATCCCATCTTGTATAAAGTCTTTCACCTGCAGAAATAGCAACGGGAGATTTGTCCTTAACGGCTTTAAGAGCATCAAGGTTATCAGGAGGTGTAGGCTCTTCAAAGAACATAGGCTTAAACTGTTCAAGTTCTTTTGCGATTTTTACTGATGTAGGAATATTGAATCTTCCGTGTCCTTCAATAAGAAGATCCACATCATTTCCTACTGCATCTCTTACCGCGCCTACACATCTCATCGCCTTGTCAAAATCGGCATTTGAAATATTTAAATAACTTTTTCCGAATGGGTCCCACTTCATAGCGGTAACACCGCGCTTTACTGCTTCTTTGGCTTTGGCTGCAAATTCCTCAGGCTCTTTTGCACCGGCAAACCAACCGTTTACATATATTCTTACCTTTTCATTAACCTTACCGCCGAGGAGTCTGTATACAGGTACATTAAGACTCTTGCCGAGAATATCCCACAATGCCATTTCCACTGCAGAAAGGGCACTCATAAGAACTGCTCCGCCTCTCCAGTAGGCATCACGGTATATAGCATGAAAATGCTTTTCTATATCGAGAGGATTTTCTCCTACAAGGTATTCTTTGATATGCTCAAGAGCACCGAGAAGAGATTTTTCTTTATATTCAAGTGTTGCTTCACCTACACCTGTAATACCTTCATCGGTATACACTTTTACAAACACCCAGTTTGTCCTGAAGCAATCAACCACAAAGGGTTTTATATCTGTTACTTTCATTACAAATACACTTCCTTTTTTCAAAATTTTAAGACTTGACTTTTCACATAACATATTATACAATGCATTTAAAAAGACCATAGTCTACACTTATAATGTAACAAATTGAAATACACAAAAATATAAAAATCTTACTATTTTTTTTAGAAAAATTAATGTCAAAGGAAAAAAGAGAAATGTTTTATGCGCCAAAAAAGAAACTGAATAATATTTCTGTTCCGCCCCTTTATTATATGTGTACGGGATTATACAGAACTCCGCCCTTTTACGAAGGTTCTGATACAACTCCCAAAAGAAATGTGGAAGAATATGAAATCGAATTATATACACAGTCAGGCGGTTCGGCAATCATAAACGGAACAAAGCATCCTATAAAAAAGGGAATGCTTCTCTTTTCATCCCCGGGAGATATAAGAAATTCGAAACTCCCGTTCATCTGCCGTTTTGTACATATGCCTGTACCGAAAGATAAAAAATATGACAACTTCAGAAATTTCCTTTCTATGATACCAAAAATTACACTTAAGGTTGACTACGACAAGTATTCTTCTATATTTGACAAACTGGAAAATCTGTACAATTCGCAAAAAGAATACAAGGAAATACTGATTCAGTCCTGTGTTCTTGAACTTTTAACCGAAATATATACAGAAACCGTAGTAAAGAACGAAATTTTTGAAAATGAAAATATCAAAATGATAATAGAATTTATGGAAGAAAATATAACATCATCCATCTCCCTTGAAGATATGTCTTCACTGCTTCATTTTTCGCCAAACTACTTCCATAAATATTTCAAAGAAAAAACCGGTGTTACACCACACCGGTATCTTCTGGATTTAAAAATCAACCGAGCAAAAAAACTTCTTGACTCATCAGACAAAAGCCTTCTGATAATTGCCGAAGAAAGCGGATTTGAATCTCAGGCTTACTTTTGCTATGTATTTAAAAAAGAAACGGGTATGACACCGAAAGAATACAGAAAAAAAAGACTGGAAGAATTTATTTTGTAACGAAGTTTTATTTGTTCTTTTCTGTAAATCTGTTGCCTACATCATCTCCCAGGTCACAGGTATATACCCACTCCACTCTGTCGCCCGGTTTAAGTTGATACCGTGAGCAACCGTAGTTTGGAAACCATCCGTTCACCTTATACATCCATCCTGATAATTCTCCGCAGTCGAATTCATATATATTTGATATGCCTTCCACATATACACTTGAATACATAGGATTGTCCGTAAATTCAAAATGGATTTTATTTTCTTTAAGCACTTTGTGTGTCACGGAAAAAACACTTTCACCTTCCTGAAACTCCACCTGTGTTTCGGGAAGAATAATTCCGTCTGAAGGCAGAATGTCCAACTTATTTGTGTCAAAACAATCAAGATTTCCGAGAATACTGTGACATACCACAGATATGACGCATATTGGTGAATCGGTGTTTTTCAGGTCTTTTTGTTTCTCCGGATATTCCGTTTCAATCTCTGACTCTGATTTGATTAAGTCGGATCGTAGCC
>JAZSJF010000183.1:0-2776 GCA_045534195.1 Clostridia bacterium
ATACCAGAGTAAGATTGTTTGCTTTTCTCGAGTCATCTCAGGAAAAGGTAACTCAGAAGGGAAACAGGATGCTTAATATGGTTTTGGAAGATTATACCGGTTCTGTCAGTGGAGTTATGTTTGAAAACAATTATCTGAGAGAAAAAAATAACATAAAGGATTACGAGTGTTATTGCGTTGAGGGAAGTGTATCTTATGATTATAACGACAATATCCAGATAATAGTCAAAAACATTATAAATGCAGACAAAATTGCCGATTCAGGCAAGAAACTCTACCTCAGATTAAAAAACCGCGAACAACTGGAAGAAATAAAATCAATTCTTGATGTTTATCCCGGAAAAAACGGCGTAGTGTTTTATTTTGACGATACCGGTGATGCCGTTATGACAAAAGAAGAAAGCGGTGTTACTCCCGATGACAAACTTCTGGTTGTTCTCAGAGAAAAACTTGGTGAAAACAGTGTTGTACTTAAATAAAAAGGTTGATTTTTCTTGTTAAATATAGTACAATAAAAATAATGTTTTTTTGCAAAGTTGGAAATTATAATTATATATTTTAATTTATTTATGCTAACAGGGAGGTTTTTTCATGGGTGAAACAAAAACAATAGGTATTCTTACAAGCGGAGGAGATGCTCCCGGTATGAATGCCGCAATAAGAGCAGCGGCGAGAACAGCCCTTAATCTTGGATACAGAGTGATGGGAATCAAGAGAGGATATCACGGACTTCTTAAAGGTGAAATAGAAGAACTTACTTCAAGAATGGTATCCGATACTCTTCAGAGAGGCGGTACATTTCTACAGACTGCACGAAGCAAAAGTTTTGCTACGGATGAAGGTGTTACAAAAGCAGTTGAAATATTAAAAATTTTCAATATAGACGCTCTCGTGGTTATTGGTGGAGACGGTTCTTTCAAAGGTGCAAGAGATATTGCCAACAAAGGGTTCCCGGTTGTGGGTATTCCCGGTACAATAGATAATGATATAGCGTGTACAGATTATACAATAGGCTACGATACTGCAATGAACACTGCAATGGAAGCGATTGACAAAATCAGGGATACTGCCAGCAGTCACGAAAGATGTTCTGTAGTAGAAGTAATGGGAAGAAATGCAGGACATATTGCATTGAATCTTGGTGTGGCAAACGGCGCAGAAACAGTCATTATTCCTGAGAAACCATATGATATGGATGATATCAAGAGAATCATTATTTCAGGCAGAAACCGCGGCAAAAAGCATTATATCATCATTTTGTCAGAAGGCGTTGGCGGCGGACAGGCTTTGTGCAAGGATATTGAAGAGGCAACAGGTGTAGAATCAAGAGCATCTATCCTTGGATATATCCAGAGAGGCGGAAGCCCTACAACAAGAGATCGTGTTATCGCATCTCAGATGGGATATCACGCAGTCAAACTCATTGGTTCGGGCATTTATAACCGCGTAGTTGCCATGAAGGATTCAAAGATAGTTGACTATGACATAAATGAAGCGCTTGATATGAAAAAAGGCGTAGACGAGGATATACTTGAACTTATAAGAACTTTATCCATCTGATTTAACAAAAAGGGGGGGATTGCGGTGACTATACCAAATATAATTACACTTATACGCTTTTTACTTATACCATTGTATATTGCCGTCAATTTCAGTTCTCTCACATATGCAAATGAGATAGCAATAACAATCTTTATTGTTGCAATGTTTCTTGATGTGCTTGACGGATTTATAGCGAGAAGGTTTGATATGATTACCGACCTGGGAAAGATTATGGATCCTATAGCCGATAAGTGTACCATGATAACCGTTGTAAGTTGCCTGGTGGCTAAGGGCAAAATCAGTCCGTGGCTTCTGGGATTTATCCTTATAAAGGAACTTACCATGATTATATGCGGTGCCTTTATATACAAGAAAGGTAAGATTGTCATATCTGCCAATGTTTTTGGTAAGGCGGCAACTTTTCTTCTTACCTTGTACATAGTGGACAGTGTTCTTTTTAAATGGTGTGTGGATGAACTTCTCTTTGTAGTAATAGGAGTTATGCTTCTTGCATTTTTGTCATATGTGTACCATTATATAAAGAATTACGGCAGAAAGGATTCTGTATGATGAATGTTTTATCTGTATTATCTTTGTTTCTGTTGATTGGCGGAGGTATCTTAACATACTTTTCCGAAAAGATTTCATCTTTAGTTTTTAAAGGTGAAGACAGAGATGAATCAAAAGACAATCTTAAGACAAAGATGATAGGATTTTTAATTGCGTTAACAGGTGCGGCAGCACTTTTTATATTAAAAAAATAATAAGTTTTACATAAAGCACAGGAGGTTCAAATGGAAATCAAACGCGAGATTGAAAAAACTTATAATCCTTCCAATGTTGAGGATAGAATTTATGCTAATTGGGTTGAAAAAGGATATTTTCACGCAGAATGTGATCCTGACAAAAAACCCTTTACAATAGTAATTCCTCCTCCAAACGTTACAGGACAACTCCATATGGGACATGCCCTTGACGAAACATTGCAGGATATACTTATCAGATACAAAAGAATGTGCGGTTATTCTGCACTCTGGGTACCGGGAACAGACCACGCCGGTATCGCAACACAAATCAAAGTTGAAGAAAATTTAAGAAAAGAAGAAGGTCTTACAAGATATGACCTCGGCAGAGAAAAGTTCCTCGAAAAAGTTTGGGACTGGAAAAAGATGTACGGTGACAGAATCATAAACCAACTTAAGAAACTTGGTTCTTCATGTGACTGGGACAGAGA
>JAZSJF010000385.1:0-3884 GCA_045534195.1 Clostridia bacterium
GAGTTTTTTTACATTCCCTTGATTTTATCGGAAAAACATTTTAAGTATTTTCTTTTTGATTTTGTTGTACAATGATGCTATTTTGTGTCTTGGCAGAAGTATGGCAAATGAAATAATCAGAATTGACGCAAATATGATAAACAAAATAAGTTTATCTTCAGGAAGCGATACAATTGTATCGTAAAGTGAACTTGTCTTATTGTCTTTCATCATATCTATCAGGTCTTTTACTGCCGAAAATGCACACAAAATACTTATCATTGTCATTGCGATTACATTATTTTTGTTTGATTTCGCCTCGTTGTATTCAAAAATTCTTTCCACTTCTTCATCGGCATCTTCAAATTCATAGTTGAGATTCTTTACTCGACAGATGATTTCGTATACTTTCTGATATGATGTTTCTTCCGAAACAAGACTGAAGCGGTATTTGGTATTTAGTATCATAATCTTTTTCTGGAAATCTCCCAGATGTCTTGAAGAATTTTTTTTTGCAATATCGTTGAGATACTGAAACAGTGCATATTTCTGATGAAGTGCAAGAATATACCAGATTATGTATCTTGAATCGGTATTTGAAATCCAACTGTCAAGGACGAATTTGTTGTTGTTTTCATCATCGGTGACAAGAGCAATGTTGCACACTCCCCGTTTTGTAACTGCCCATCTGATATAGTTGTAATTAGAGTAAAATTCGCAGTCCACACAATCTCCTTTATAGTGACTGTTAAGACCGTTTGAAAGTCTGTAGGAATGAATGTCTGTATCAATGTGACTGTCTGTGACAACGGTAACAAAAAGTTCAGGTCTTGTGGCTGCATTCCGGCATATGTGGTCAAAAAGAGTTATCCTGCCAAAATAAGATAACAACTCCTCGGCAACCATATTTACGGATGCCAAAGTTCCGTCTATTTTTTTAAGGCATTTTTCATCACTTTGTCTGAGAAGGTGGGTTATGTCTTCGAGTACAGAAAAATCATCTGTTTCTTTTGTGACGGTCATCTCAAGAAACGCCACTGATGTGTCAAAAGAAAAAATCCTTGCTCTTGATATGGAGAATGGTACATCTTCGTATATGAAATCAAGACTGTCAAGGTGTTTTTCTGTTACAAAGCAGTCGCTGTATACTGATTCTTTGTTAAAAATTCTGTCAATGTATTTCAGATAAAATCTTGTATCAAGACAAGGGTTTTTGTCCCAGGAATTATCCTTATAGAGTTTTTTTCTGAATGAATATGTATTGTGAGTTTTGAAGGGCAGATAAATTTTGATTGCCGCTTTGATCTTAAAAGGCTGATCCATATGAATTCTCCTTGAAATATAAGATATTTTGATTATACACGTTAATTATATCCCTGTCAAATTTTTGGTTATTTTATCACTTCGGGTTGACTTTTTTCTATTGTTGTGGTATAATTTCATAGATCTCAATTGGAACGGTGTTTCCAAAGCAAGATTGAACGACCGCAGGTTACATCCTGCCAAGGCCATACGGACAGCCGGGTCGAATGCCGAAGACCGCATAGGCGGTTGGCAACTTCTGTTGCCTTATTGATTGAGTTAGAAGCTCAGTTTTGTAAGTTGGTTACTTCATAAACCGAAAATGCTTGTAAGCATAAACTTGTAAAATGGTCAATAAGAGTAGTAAAAGTAATCCTTGCTATATAGACTCTGATCCAACTGTGATTATTAATATTTTATCGGTATAACAGGTGAAATGTCTGTATGTTTTTATCCGGTATAAGTATCAGTATTCATATGTGACTTCAAGTGGTATGCTTATGGCATACCATTTTTTTGTGCCTTTGATTTAACGGAAGGAAGGATTTGAAATATGAAAAAGATTATCGAACTTAAAAATATATCCAAATCATTTGACGGTGAACTTATTCTGGATAATATCAGTCTTGATATATATGACAACGAGTTTATTACTTTACTCGGACCTTCCGGTTGCGGAAAAACCACCACATTGAGAATTATCGGCGGTTTTGAAGAAAGTGATACAGGTGATGTTATCTTTATGGGAGATAAGATAAACCATGTACCTCCGCACAAAAGACACGTTAACACTGTTTTTCAGAGATATGCACTATTTCCTCATCTGAATGTTTTTGAAAATGTGGCATTCGGTCTGAGAGAAAAGAAACTTCCAAAAAAAGAAATAAAAGAAAAAGTAGAAAAAATGCTTGAAATGGTTATGTTGCCCGGCTTTTCCGAAAGAAAAGTGACAAGTCTTTCCGGCGGTCAGCAGCAGAGGGTTGCCATTGCGAGAGCATTGGTAAACGAACCGAAAGTTCTGTTGCTTGATGAACCTCTTGGTGCACTTGACCTTAAACTTCGTAAGGATATGCAGCAGGAACTGAAAAAAATACAAAAAAATACCGGAATTACATTTGTGTTTATAACACACGACCAGGAAGAAGCACTGAGTATGTCTGATACCGTTGTGGTTATGAGCGACGGAAAGATTCAGCAGATCGGCACACCGGTAGACGTATATAATGAGCCTGTAAATGCTTTTGTTGCTGATTTTATAGGCGAAAGTAATATTGTTGACGGTGTAATGCTTAAGGATTACAGTGTATCTTTTGCAGGGCATACATTTGAGTGTCTTGATACGGGATTTGATGAAAATGAGCCGGTAGATGTGGTTATAAGACCTGAAGATGTGGACATTGTAGAACCGGAAAAGGCTATGCTTTGCGGTACTGTAAAGTCTGTTACATTTATGGGGGTACACAATGAGGCTATCGTGGATATAAACGGGTTTATGTGGATGATACAGACAACCGATCCTGTTCACGAAGACTCTTATATTGGTATCTCTCTTGATCCGGATGCAATTCACATTATGAAAAAATCAGAATATTCAGGAATGTTCGGTGATTATTCTTCATTCTCAAATGAACTTGACGAACTTTCCAATCCGGAAGGCGGGGACGAAGAATGAAAAGTAATGTAATGTCAAAAAAGCATACTACATACCGTGCTGCCCTTACACCTTATTCATTCTGGTCATTTTTGTTTGTGGTTGTTCCTCTTGTGTTTGTAGCATATTACGCTTTTACAGATAACAGTTTTAATTTTACTTTTGAAAATATTACAAGGTTTTTTACTGCAAAGAGCAATCTTATAAACGATGACGGTACAACCGAACAGGTAAGAACATATATTGTCATCTTTATGAGGTCTTTGAAACTTGCGGTGATATCCACTGCAATCTGCCTTGTTATGGGATATCCCATTGCATATATTATGGCAAGGGCTAAAGAAAAGACTCAGAAGACAATGGTTACTCTTATTATGATTCCCATGTGGATGAATTTCCTTATCAGAACTTATGCCTGGATGACAATTTTGCAGGATACCGGTATTGTAAACACTTTTTTGCAGGGGATAGGACTTAATCCGGTAAAACTCATTGGAACAGAATCTGCAGTTATTATCGGTATGGTATATGATTATTTCCCGTATATGGTTTTGCCCATATAACATATTCCTGCGAAACTTGATACAAATCTTCTTGAGGCGGCAAAGGATCTTGGATGTCCGAATTCCTCTGTGTTTAAGAGGGTTGTATTTCCGTTGAGTATGCCCGGAGTGATATCGGGTATCAATATGGTACTTATACCTTCTATAAGTACTTTCTATATTTCGCAGAAACTGGGTAACGGGAAGTTTTTCCTTATAGGTGATGCTATTGAAGGTCAGTATGTGGCAAACAATCTTCATTTCGCTGCCGCAATTGCCTTTATACTTATGATTATTCTTCTTGCGGGGATGACAGTTGTCAAGTATGTGTCTGCCCGTTATGTATACGGAGGGGAATAAAATGAAACTATCATCAAAAATAAGTCGGAGGCCAAGCGGTCTTAGGAAGA
>JAZSJF010000271.1:0-5453 GCA_045534195.1 Clostridia bacterium
TCCTTCTTTTTGAATTTATCCAATTATGATAGAATTGATTTGTAGACGTCCACCTTAAAAAGTGCACAACATACTGCGTAAATAACTGCTCCGACAAATGCACGAACAATCACTGACAATATCACATTTGAAAATGCAAACTTCACAGTAAACAGGTATACAACAACGCCCATTATCATTGCTGACACAACTGGTTTCAAAACATTAATGACAAACTTCGCATTAAGTATACCCCCTACTCTTTTGTTGAGTATTATGAGCATGGTTATACCGATAAAATTCGAACTGAATGCCGCCGCCAGAGCAACGCCTTCCAGACCGCAATTAAACAGTTTTACGGAAACAAGACTGATAACAATGTTCAGTCCGATACCTATACATGAAACTGTCATGGGGGTTTTTCCGTTTTTTAATGCATAGAATGATTTATTCATTATTTCAGTCATACCATAGCCAATCATACCAAACGAATAGCACATCAGGGCTTTTGATGTAAGAAATGTGGAGTCAGATGTAAACTGTCCCCGTTCATAAAAAAGTCTGATTATAGGAGCAGACAACACTATAAAACCTACCATAACAGGCGCAATTACAAATACTGAGTATCTAATTGATTTCGCAACTGTGTCAGAATAACTTCTGTAATCGTTTGCGGAAGCATATCTTGAAATAGATGGAAATGTCAGGTTTGTAATTGTGTATGCAACTACTCCAACAAGAATAATATACAGTTTGTTGGCATAATCGAGTGCAGTTATTGCCTCGCCGTCATTAAGACCTGATGCAAGATTGATATTAATCATTGCGTTTATCGGTTGAACCCAGGCACTGATGATTATCGGCAATGATAAAATGCACACTCTTTTTATAGCGTTATCCCCAAAGGGATTTTTTATTTTAAATATAAATGGTGATTTTTTCAGAGAAGGAATCTGAATAACAATTTGCAAAAACCATCCGATAAGCATAGCAATTGCAACACCTGTCACACCGAATCTGTCTTTGAAGATGATAAGATACAAAATCAAAAACAGATTTGATACAAGACTTATCAGTGCAGGTATTACAAAATTACCTTCAGATTGCAATATACCCACCAGACAGAATGCTATCCCCGTAAAAATTATTACAGGAAAGAGGATCTTTACAAGCATTGACGAAAGCGCTGTCTGGCTTTCGTTCAATCCGCTTGCGATTATATTTACAAAGCCTCCTGAAAAAACACAACCGATTATTGTCATCGAAAGTGTAATTGCAAATACAAGAAATATAAACCTGTTTGCAAAATTATTTGCAGATTCTCTGTCGTCTTTCGCTAAATATTCATTATAAATCGGAATGAATGCACTTGTGACTGCGGTGCCCAGAGCGATATCAAAAAACAAAAGCGGAATTCTTGATGCTGTTGAAAAAGATATAGCCTCAACTGTGGCAGTGCCATACATAGAAGCAATGATTATATCTCTCAACATTCCGAATAACTTGGACAAAAGCATAACACATGATACAATCAGACCTGTAGATTTAATATTACTTTTCATTCAGATATTCCTTAAATAATTCTTCTAAAATTTCGTCTCTTTCGATTTTTATAATCAAGTTGCGGGCATTATTGTGACTTGTTATATATGTAGGATCACCTGACATAATGTACCCTACCAACTGACTTATGGGATTATATCCCTTAACTTTTAATGCTTCATATACGGTTGTGAGAATTTCTTTTATCTGATTCTCCATTTCTGCATTGCCTTTGTAAACTACTGTTCCGTTACTTGCCATTTAAAACACTCCTTTATTTAATGTTATCAAACAGATATGAATTCAAGTCCATAAGAAACTGATTGTTTTCAATATTTTTGATTGCATTTTCACTTTCCTTGCGATGAATACATAAATACTTGTATGCTTCATCTTTTCCGAGCAAATTAAGAAAATTAGGATTACACTCGCTGTTTTCATCCTGTATTTCATCTTCAAAATCATCTCGTATCTGGAACGCAACTCCCATATGATAAGCGTATTTTTTCAAAGCATCTATTTTATCGTCTGTTACCCCCGCAACATAAGCGCCGCTTACAATTCCCGCCCTCATCAAAGCGGTTGTCTTTCTGTCTATAAGAGAAAGCATTTTTTCTATGGTTATTTTTTCACCTGAAGTTGTAAGTGTTACATCTGTAAACTGACCGCCTATCATCCCGTATATACCGGAACATTCACAAACATATTTCATACCCATAATATGATTTATACCATATTTTTCTGCAGATGAGCACATTATTTCCATTGCAGTATGCAATAGAGCGTCACCAACAAAAACTGCTATTCCCTCGCCAAATTTTTTGTGGCAACTGGGCATCCCTCTTCTCATATCATCATCGTCAAGGCAAGGAAGATCATCATGAACAAGAGAATAAGCATGAATGAATTCTATTGCCATTGCAAAATCAAGAGCGGCTTTTGGATCTGTGCCGAACATTTTTGCCGCTTCGATGCAAAGCACGGATCTTATTCTTTTTCCGCCGTTTAGCACAGTATATGCAAATGCTTCTTTTACAACAGGTTCTACATCTGATATTGATTCAATATAGTTACTGATATATTCATCTATTAACGCTACATCTTTTGCATAAGTATCTTTAAACATAATCAACCTTCTTCTGAAATAAATTCTGTTTCAATAAATCCGTCTTCGCCGTCATCTGCCATCTTTACAATTTTTGACTCTGCCGCATCAAGAATTTTGTTGCATTCCAAAGCAAGTTTTGTGCCTTTTTCATAAAGTTCGATGCATTCTTCCAGTGAGGAATTTTCATCTTCAAGAACGGATATGATTTTTTGTAATTCCTTTATTTTATCTTCAAATGTTTGTTTTGCCATATAGACCTCCGAATGTTAACCAATGATTTTTGCGTTTTTATCCCCTTCAAAAAATCTAAGATTAACAATATCATTTTCCTTTAATTCTGCACTGCTTTTTATAATTTTTCCGTTTTTGGACACGGAACTGTATCCTCTTTTCATTATTGCCAAGGGATTCAGCGCCTCAAGTTTTGAAATAATATTTACAAATTCAAAAGACGACTTTTCCTTTTTTCTTGATGAAAGTTCATACAGTTGTCTGACCGCATCGCCAAGATATTCACGCTTGTTATCAATAAAGCCTGTCTTATCTTTGAATACAGGTCTGTCTGTAAGGGATTTAAGAAGATGCGCCGAAACTTTTATCTTATCCGAAACAAGAAGTGACAAAGTTTTATGATTTAACATCAGACTGTTTTTTACATCGTTATCATCCCTGACCACAATTTCTGCTGCCGCAGAAGGTGTAGGCGCTCTCATATCGGAAACGAAATCAACGATTGTAAAGTCAGTTTCGTGACCAACTGCAGACACTACGGGAATTTCGGATGCAAAAACCGACCTTGCAACTATTTCTTCATTAAATGCCCACAAATCTTCTATTGAACCTCCGCCTCTGCCGGTTATAATAACATCACAGGAGTGGTTGCGATTGATTTTGTCAATCATATCCGCAATACTCTTTCCGGCACCTTCCCCCTGCACCTGAACGGGGAAAATAAGGATTTCTGCCCTTTTGCACCTTCTGGAAAGGACGTTTATTATATCTCTTACCGCGGCTCCCGTAGGCGATGTAACTACTCCTATTTTCTTTGGGTATAAGGGAAGCGGTTTTTTGTATTTTTCATCAAAAAGTCCTTCGCTTTCCAACTTTTGTTTAAGTTTCTCATAAGCGATGTAAAGATCCCCTACTCCGTCAGGAATCATAGAATCGGGATAAAGTTGATATGACCCGTCTCTTTCAAAAACGGTTATCCTTCCGTGACACACAACTTTCATCCCGTCTGAAGGAATAAACTTCATATATGCAGCGCTTGACTTGAACATAACACACTTAAGCGCAGATGATTCATCTTTGAGTGTAAAATACATATGCCCCGAAAAGTGCAGTTTGAAATTGGATATTTCGCCTTTGATCCAGATATCATTGAGAATCTCGTTGGAATCAAAACTTCTCTTGAGATATTTGTTTAATTCTGTGACCGTAGTTATATTCACGCTACTTCACCTCGGATTTAACAATGTCGGCAAGAACACCGTTAATGAAGGCAGGATCGTTGTCATCACAGTAAACTTTTGCCAGTTCAACCGCCTCATTGATTGCCACCTGATAAGGTACATCTGTAAGATATGTAAACTCACAGAATGCAAGTCTGAGGATTGAAAGGGTGGTTTTGTTAAGTCTGTCTGTAGTCCAGTCCTTCAAGGATTTATTTATCTTTTCGTCTATAGTTTCCAGATTGATATAGCAATTTCTGATTACTGCAGAAATATATTCCTTATCTTTTTGTGTAAGATTGGCGCATTCTTCATTTTCAAAAAAGAAATCCAGTCTTGAATCGTAATCATTGTTGTGAAACGGAATTTCAAACACTAATTTAAAAGCGCAATCTCTTGCTTTTTTTCTGCTCATGGAATACCTCCGCAAATATATATTATAATTATATAATAATATTATTATACAACATAAAAACAAAAAAATAAACCCCTTATATGTATTTTTTTACATACAAGGGGGGTATTTTATTCTATTTTATCAGGAACATCAGTTTCTTCGTCGGATGTGTCCTGTTTTTTTGCAGGTTCTGCCTTTTCCATTTCAACATTTACAATGTGAACATTCACCTTTTCAACTTTGAGTCCGGTCATGGATTCAACATGGTTTTTAACATTGTCCTGCACATTCCAGGCAACTTCGATAAGTTTTTCTCCGTAAACAACCGTAACATCAACTTCCAGTGAAATAACTTCGTCGCTTATCTTTATAACGCGGACGCCTTTTGTAATATTCTTTTTACCAAGAAGTGATTTACTGTCGGGGTTCAAAGTCTTTTTTGCAACGCCCTTTATTTCGGACATAGCAATATTTGCAATTGTTGCAATCACATCGTCAGAAATTTTGACATTTCCGTTTATCTGCATTTTTTCGCTCATAATATCTCCTCCGTTTGTCGGTATTGGCTTCGCTTTTTGTTTATTATATCACTAATTTTATCCAACTTCAACTATTTTTATGTTTTTTGTGGAAACAAATTCCGACATTATGTCTTTAATCCTTGAAATTTCAGGTGATGAAAGTTTTTGTGAATTGACTGTAACGGTAACACTGTCACTGTTTATAAATACAATTGCTTTTTCAATTCCTTTGGATTTGATGAGTATTTCCGCATCTGCTTCTTTTATTATATCTTCATTTATCCGGCTTAAGGCTTCTTCACACTTTTTTCTTGATTCCGCTGATATATCAGGATTGGATATCATTTTGTTATATCCGTCTATGGCACTTGCCCTTGCTTTTTCTCTTTCGTTTTTTGATACAATAAAAAAATCTTCACTTTTGCTTTTTGCATTTACCATTTTTGCTTCGCCCG
>JAZSJF010000026.1:0-4679 GCA_045534195.1 Clostridia bacterium
ATATGCCCCTGTAGTTCAATGGATATAACAAACCCCTCCTAAGGGTTAGTTATCGGTTCGATTCCGGTCGGGGGTGCCAAAAATCGACAAGATTCATAAGAGTCTTGTCGATTTTACTTATTACCTATTCACTCTTCACTATTCCCTAAAAGAAATGTCGATTTTTGGAAAGTAATAAGTAATAGTGAAAAGGGAAGAAGTGAAACTTGTATAATAAAAATGGACTACCAAAAGAGTGAAAATATGATATAATATTTTCAGGAGAGTGAACACGATGGAAAGAAAAGTGAATTACACAAAGGAGTTCAAAATCCAAGCATGTGAATTGGTAGTCAAAAACGGACTCAAAGTTAAAGCGGTAGCAGATAAAATGGGGATAAACCACATAATGCTTTATCGTTGGATTGACCAATACAAAACCTTTGGAAATGATGCTTTTGTTGGAAAAGGCAATCTTCGTCCTGAAGAAGCAAAACTCAAAAAATTACAAAAGGAAAACGAAGAGCTTCGTCAACAGGTAGAAATATTAAAAAAAGCAGCGGCATACTTTGCGAAAGAACACAAAAACGATTAGAATTTGCAAAAACTGAGTTATCCGGGTATGATGCCGGCTTGGTATGTCGACTTTTAAAGGTGTCAAAAAGCGGATACTACAGTCATAAATGTAAGACAGATAGTGAAAAAACCTTTATTGAAAAACAAGTTATTAACTGTTTTGAAAAACACAACGGTAATTATGGTAGAATTCGCATTAAAAAGGCACTTGAAGGAAAGAGGATCTTCGTAAGTGAAGCTAAAATATCGAGGATATTAAAGGAAAACGATTTGGTTGCAAAGGTAGGAAGAAAGCGAAAAAGCAAAAAGAACAAGCCTACAGATGAACAGTATTTAAGTGAAAACCTCGTTAGAGATAAATTTGAAGAAACAACGCCAAATATACTATGGTGTACCGACTTATCTGAAATGCAATGTAGAAATCATAAAATATATATTAGTGCAATTATTGATGTTGCATCAAGAAGAATAGTATCCGCTATGGTGGAAAAACATAGTCGGCAAGAACTCGTACAAGAAACGATTAAAATGGCTTGTTGTCAAACAAGAATACCTGAAGGTGCAATTTTTCATAGTGACAGAGGTTGCCAATATACCGCAAAGAAAACAAAAGAACTACTTGAGCAATATGGATTTAGAATAAGTATGTCAAGACCGGGAACACCAAGCGACAATCAACCAATAGAAAGCTTTTGGAAAACATTGAAAACTGAGATAAAGGATATTCGCCACCTCGGTTACGAAGAGGCAAAACAAGAAATTCTAAATTACATATATTTGTATTACAATTCAGAGCGACTACATTCAGGAATAGGTTACAAGACACCTAATTCCGTGTGGATGTAAAAATTCACTCTTTTATTTGTCCGAAAATCTTGACAAGTTTCGTTAAAAATCACCGGTGGGTGATTTTTTCAATTTAGGGACGGACCCCTTTTTGTCAAATTTAAACAATTTAGGGACGGACCCTAAATTGAAAAAACAAAAAAGATATGCATCCGATTAAACGGGCATATCTTTTTTATTATAATCCGAGTTTTTTGATTATAACAGAAACATCCTTCGAGTCAGTGCCTGATGTAAGTTCACCGATTACTCTTTTGTTGGTATCCGGTGATATACACCGAACCCATCTCAGTGCCAGACAAAAAGGATAAAGCCATTTATGCTTTTCAAGAACAGGATAAACTGTCTTAAGAAGTCTTAACGGCATAAAAATTCTCGATATAATATATCCTGCTCTGCCCTTCCCGGCAGTACCGAACACTGCTTTGTTCTCAGGATTTCCAAACACACCGCCTGACAAAACGAAATCACCTGTAAGACGGGTAATATCATCGGTTGCCCCATTATCAAACCACACTTTTGAAAGTTTTCTCATAGCATCGGAAAAATCATGAAGTTTGGATTCTTCAATAACTTGTTTTACATTACGGTCATGCATACCTTTTTTGTCCATAAGGTACAAATCTATGATACTCCTCACACCGCATCCGCCGTTTTCGAAGTGTTTTGCCATATGAACAATATGATAAAGATAAAAATCAGCATCACTCAATACACTGTGATATCTATATCCTTCCATGGGCACTATTCTGTCCCATACACTGTCAAGGCGTAATGCATTCCACAAACGGTAACTTTTACCCACAGAGTGTCCGTCAGATTCTGCAAGAGCAAAGTGAAGTTCAATATTTACATTATTTTCGGCAATGTAACTTATATCGTGAGGGCCTTTTTTATAGATGCGGCACCCAAGGATATCCGTAAGAAGTTTTTCTGCTTTACTGAGATCATCTTTTTTTACCAGTACATCAATATCCGTACTGGAACGATACCAGTCTTTAGGATACAACGCCCTTAGAACTGAACCCTTAAGAGGCACAAAGGGTATGCAGTTTTCTTCAAAAAGACTGCATATTTTCTCTAATGAAGCACAAATTCTTTCGGTTTTATTTATAGCCGACACAATATTTGCACGGAACAAAATACCGAAATCATCATATACCAATTTTTCCTTAAGCAGAACCTCTCCGATTATATGAGTAATTTGATGTTTCTCGCCAAGTTCATACAAATCCTCAAATACATCCTCTGTTATAAGTTTTTTTGTATCATCGTCAAGAGGTGTATCATTGATGCCGCAGGATATTATGTTTATAAATATATCATTTACCGACATTTCCTTATGCATTGATTACAATTCCACTTTCTACAAACTCTTTGAGCGTCATATTGACTTTGTCTTTTTCACTTAGCAAAATCTCATCAATTTCAGGCCATTCCACTCCTATTTCAGGATCATTCCAGGCTATGCCGCCTTCATCGTTTGGATGGTAGAAATCAGTTGCCTTATAGCAGAATTCCGCTTCATCGCTCAACACAAGAAAGCCGTGTGCAAATCCGGGCGGAAGATAAAACTGTTTTTTGTTTTCGGCAGAAAGTTCCACTCCGTGCCATTTGCCGAATGTGGGAGAATCTTTTCTCAAATCAAGAGCCACATCAAAAACTGCTCCTCTTATTACTCTCACAAGTTTTCCCTGAGGGAACTGTTTCTGAAAATGAAGTCCGCGAAGAACACCTTTTTTTGACATTGACTGATTATCCTGAACGAATCTTACATCAACGCCCGCTTCTTTCATATCATTTTCGTTATATGTTTCCATAAAATAGCCTCTGTTGTCGCCATGGACCGTTGGCTCAATTATTATAAGACCGTCAATATCCGTCTTGGTTACTTTTATCTGTCCCATATTATCCTCCGATAATTATTTATTTCCATACATTTTGTCATAGTATTCCATATATTCACCTGAAATAATGGTTTCCCACCAGTTGCGGTTATCAAGATACCACTTGATGGTCTTCTTTATACCGTCTGCAAACTTTGTTTCAGGAAGCCATCCCAGTTCTGTGTGAATCTTGGTAGGATCAATGGCATATCTTAAGTCGTGACCTTTTCTGTCTGCAACATAAGTGATAAGGTCTTCTGATTTGCCAAGTTCTTTTATAATAAGTCTGACAATATCTATATTTGTCATTTCATTATGTCCGCCAACATTATACACTTCACCAACTCTGCCGTTGTGTATAATAAGGTCAATGGCTCTGCAGTGATCTTCCACATAAAGCCAGTCCCTTACATTTTCGCCCTTGCCGTATACAGGAAGTGGCTTGTCATTAAGACAGTTTGCAATCATAAGAGGGATAAGTTTTTCTGGGAAGTGGTAAGGACCGTAGTTGTTGGAACATCTGGAAATAGTCACAGGAAGTCCGTATGTTCTGTGATATGCAAGAACAAGAAGGTCTGCACCGGCTTTTGAAGAACTGTAAGGACTTGATGTATGTATAGGTGTGGTTTCTGTGAAGAAAAGATCAGGTCTGTCAAGAGGCAGATCTCCGTATACTTCATCTGTTGAAACCTGATGGTATCTTTCTATACCATACTTTCTGCAGGCATCCATCATAACCTGTGTACCGAGAATATTTGTCTTCAAAAATACTTCAGGATTCTCAATAGAACGGTCAACATGGGATTCCGCCGCGAAATTAACTACTATATCAGGTTTTTCTTCTTCAAAAATTTTGTATATACCTTCTCTGTCACATATATCTGTTTTGCAGAATCTGAAATTAGGATTCTTGAGTGCTTCTTCCAGTGTGGAAAGATTTCCCGCATATGTAAGGCAATCCACACAGATTATACGATAATCAGGATGTGAAGAAAGCATATGATATACAAAGTTTGCGCCGATAAATCCGGCACCGCCTGTTACGATTATTGTTTTTGACAATTTTATCACTCCTATGTTTTATTATTTAATACTGAACTTTGCCTTCAAGCACATTCTTAAGATGTGCACCATAAGGAGATTTGCCGTATTTTTCCACAGATTCTGCAAGTTTTTCTTTGGTAATCCAGTCATTTATGTAACCGATTTCTTCAGGAGCAGAAATCTCTATTCCTTGTCTGGTTTGTACAAGACGAACAAAATCTGTAGCTTCTACAAGGGAATCCATTGTACCTGTATCCAGCCACGCAAAACCCCTTCCAAGAAGCTTCACATCTATTCTATCTTCCTTAAGATACATTTCATTGAGCGTGGTAATCTCGTATTCTCCTC
>JAZSJF010000189.1:0-3773 GCA_045534195.1 Clostridia bacterium
GAATAAAAAACATCTATGTTATCAAATACATAATCATACTTCGGACAATATTTATCCATGTTATTCATTGTATAAATAACATCCTTGGCATTAAGTACTTTTCCATTATGAAATTTAATATTCTTTTTGAGCGTAATTGTATATTCCAACCCGTCATCCGACAATATATAACTATCGGCAAGTACCGGAACTACTCTCTGATCGCTCTGTACCGAAAACAACCCCTCAAAAACAAGCATCAGCATATTGTAATTGGACTGAATCTGTGTTTTCAGGGGATTGAGAGTATCGGGATGTTCCGATGATATTCTTATACTTCCGCCGTTTTGTGCTTCTCCCAATTTAGGCGCCATTTCTCCTTTTTGGGTAGAATATGTGCAGGAAGAAAAAGAAAATAAACAGATTAATATGATAATAAATACAAAAAATCTCTTCAGCATTTCTACACCTTTTCTATATATCAGACTGAAATTCTTTCCACATTTGTACATTTGTTGGTAGAGTCATCAAAATCAAAAATCACACCGTTAAGTGTAATTCGTCCTTCGGCAAGTTCAAATCTTCCCGGAATAAGATCAACCATTCTTTTTATAATGATTTCTTTTTTTACACCAAGAACGGAATCCATAACGCCTGTCATACCCACATCCGATATATATCCTGTACCATTCGCAAGAATTCTTTCATCAGCGGTTGCCACATGGGTGTGAGTGCCAAAAACCGCAGAAATCCTTCCATCAAGATAAAAACCCATACAGAGTTTTTCACTTGATGTTTCTGCGTGAAAATCAAGTATAGAGATGTCATACTTTCCTTTTATTCCGTTAAGCACTCTGTCTACTCCCGCAAAAGGACAATCACAGTTTACAAGATTGATTCTTCCAAGGGCATTAAGAACGGCAATTCTCTTGCCGTTTTTCTCTGCAATGGTATACCCGTTCCCCACAGTCTTTTCGGGAAAATTAAGAGGTCTTATCACCCTTTTGTTGTTAAGAAGAACATTCAGAACATCTTTTTTTGTAAATGTGTGATTTCCCAATGTAATCACATCAATACCGTTTTTCAGCATATCTTTTGCAATCGGCATTATAATTCCGTTACCTACAGAAGAATTTTCTCCGTTTGCAATGACAAAATCTATATTGTATTCTTTTTTTATATCAGGGAGTTTTCTGAAGGTATAGTCAAGTGCTCTATCCCCTACTATATCACCTATTGCAAGTATTCTCATTTACTTTTCATTCCTTAAATAAGTTTTAATCTTCGCTTTTTATTTCCGGCGTAATTTTCTTAATATGTTTCATCCAGAAAAACATTCCGGCAGGAAACAGTGTACATATGATATTTACTCCGGATACAACATATCCCATATAATGCATATACGGAATATTTACTGTATAATCAAAGGAAACCGCTGACATTATCTTGTTGTATGATACAATATTCACTACGATAAGGGCAATTGCCGAAATAATAAGCAAATCCGAACCGAAGCGAACACGCTTGATCATAAGCACGGAAGAAATCGCTCCGACAACCAGAACCGCACCAAATTCACAAAGATAACGGATTATTTCTGTACCGCCGATCATATCAGGCACAAGTATAACAAACATTGCGATAAACATTATCATAAAGAGATTTACAAACAGAAGTATGTATGCAAATGCATCAAACCATGTATTCTCTTTTCTTACTTTCGAACTTTTGTCAACAAATATTCCCACAACGGAAACAGCAATTATAACTAAACACAAAACGGGATAAACAACATCTTTCGAACTACTGCCGGCAATGGAAAGCGTAAATATAAAATATACCGCCAAAAAGCCCACAGATGCAAGTAAAGAATATACAAATTTTCTTATATAATGTTTCTCGGCTATGCTTAATACAAATCCGACCACAAAAGGAATAACCGACACTATAGCGAATATCTGTACACTTTGTCCTGAAGAAAATCCGCCTATCCGTGTGGAAGGCAAAAACATACACACAACTGTCACAAGCATCGAAATCATAAGCAAAAATCTGCATATGTTAAGAATCTTATTAAAGCCTGTATCAATAGTCATATCAACAAAGCCGGTATAACTTCCGTTACCTTCTTTTTCTGCCTTTTTTTGCGTTTCTTTTACTACAGTCTTTTCTGAATGAGTCCACTCAGGAGGAGCGAATAAATCCACTTCTTCATCACTGTCTTCGGATGAAGATTCCATTTTTATTTTTTCATTCACCTTCTGAGAAATCTTTTCTACAAGTGAAACTTTGTCCTCTGTTATTTCTTCACTGTCAGATGAATCTGTATCTTCATTTTCATTTTCTGATGCAGGAATATTTTCCCCATCTACTGATAATTCCGCAAGTTTGCTATCATCAACAGATTCAGAAGTTACTATCTTTTTTTCTTCTTCTGAATCAATCTGCATATCCACGATGTCATCAGCATTTTCTGAAGTTTTTTCTTCCGTTTGTTCCTCGGATTCAACAAAAGGACTTACCTCAACAGGTTTCACATCAAATATTACTGTTTCTTCCTTTACTGTTTCACCTTCATCAACTGATGCCTGACAATTGTCTGACACCTCTTCAGGTTTCTCTTCCTCTTTATCGGCATATCCCATTTCAAGAGCAATATCAACAAATGATTTGTTGGGATCAACAATTTGTGCACTTTGGCTGTCTTGCTCTGAAGTGTTATCTTCATTTCTGAAACTTTCTCTGTTATCATCGATATATTCAATCTTTTCAAATGGAGATGACTTTACATTGGACGCTTCAAGAATTTCCTTTATAATATCTTCCATTGACTGAGCCGGCTTTCTGTTATAAGAAGTCCCTCTGTCTGATGACTTATTTTCTTCTCCTTCAAACAACAACATAGCACCGCAATTATTACAGGTAACACTGTTGATATCTGTACTGTGGCAAATCGGGCATTTTGATATACTCATAAATTACCATCCTTTCAAAAGTGAATTTTCTTAAGTAACCTGACTGTCTTTATATTTCTCTCATATTTCTTAAAATTCTTACCCTCTCAGAAATAGGCGGATGTGTAGAAAACAGATTTACTACATCCTTTCCCTTAAGAGGATTTGAAATATACATTCCTTCTGTAGCCTTACTTGCTCTCATTACGGGAGTATTTACTCCGCCTATAATCTCAAGAGCATCTGCCAGATGTTGCGGCTTACCGGTAATCTTCGCTGCAGTGGCATCTGCAAGGTATTCTCTGTTTCTGCTTAATGAAAATCTAAGAAGTTGCCCTGCTATAGGTGCAACAATCATAAAAATAAGACCTATGACAAACAATATAATATTTGAACCGTTATCTCTGTCGTTATTTCTTCTTCCGCCACCCCAGAACATCATTCTTGAACACATATCAGCGGCAATAATCGCAGCACCTATCATAATCGAGGCTACAGTCTGCAAAAGAATATCATAATTTTTTATATGAGCCATCTCGTGAGCAAGTACACCCTCTATCTGATCAACATTCAGAGTATTCAACAATCCGCTTGTAACACAAACGGCAGAATGTCTGTGATTCCTTCCGGTTGCAAAAGCATTCGGGGATGGATCAGAGGAAACATAGATTTTGGGAACAGGCAAATCGGATGCACGGCAAAGTCTTTCAACAATCGGCACCAGGATTCTTTCCTGATCGGGTGTAGGTGCTTTTGCACCGTTCATTTTTATAACAATTTTATCAGAAAACCAGTAACTAAAAAATGACGCAAGTCCTGAAAACAGAATTGCAATCAACG
>JAZSJF010000069.1:0-2879 GCA_045534195.1 Clostridia bacterium
CTCTTAAGTCAGTGATTTCTTTTATTTTTCCCAGTTTGATAAGTTCAACAATCTTATCCATGATTGCTTCAGTTGTAGTTGTATAAGGGATTTCATAAATTTCTATCAGAGAATTCTTTTTGTCATAACGATATTTCGCTCTTAGTCTGAAACTGCCTCGTCCTGTATCATATATGTTTGAAATCTGTTCTTTGTCATATATTATCTGTGCGCCTGTAGAAAAGTCAGGGGCAAGAAGCGTTTCGGAAATATCGCATTTTTCGTTTTTGAGATATGCGATAGTTGTTTCGCAGACTTCCTTCAGGTTGAAACTTGCAATACAACTTGCCATACCAACGGCGATACCCTGGTTTGGGTTAACAAGGATATTAGGGAATGTGACAGGAAGCAGTGTGGGTTCTTTCATCGTTCCGTCATAACTGTCCTGAAAATCTACAGTGTTTTTGTCTATATCCTTGAATATTTCCTTTGAAAATTCTTCAAGTTTGACTTCAGTGTATCGGGAAGCGGCAAATGCCATATCCCTTGAATATTGTTTTGCAAAATTACCTTTTGAATCAACAAAAGGATGCAAAAGACATTCGTTACCTCTGGTAAGACGAACCATTGTTTCGTATATAGCCTGATCACCGTGGGGATTAAGTTTCATAACTTCGCCCACTACATAGGCACTCTTTTTTCTCTGACCGGATAAAAGTCCGATTTTATACATTGTATAAAGGAGTTTTCTGTGAGAAGGTTTGAAACCGTCTATTTCGGGAATGGCTCTTGAGATTATTACACTCATTGCATATGGCATATAATTTTCTTTAAGAGTATCTGTAATTTTTTGTTCTGTATGATTAAACATATTCCCACTCCTTTCTTAACTTAAGTCAAGCATATCCAGATAATCTTTGCCGTATTGTGTGATGAATTCTTTTCTGCCTGTAAGATCATCACCCAAAAGAATATCGAATATTCTTGCTGTTTCTTCTGCTTCTTCCTGAGTTACTTTTATAAGTCTTCTGGTTTCAGGATTCATAGTAGTTTTTGACATCATCTCAGGTTCATTTTCACCAAGACCTTTTGAACGCTGAATTGTATACTTACCCTCAAGACCTTTGATAATATCTGCTTTTTCTTTTTCTGTATAAGCAAAGTAAGTATCGTTTTTGTGTGTTATTTCGAAAAGCGGTGATTCCGCTATAAACGCCTTTCCCTCTTTGATAAGGGTAGGGGTAAGACGGTAGAGCATTGCAAGAATCAGAGTTCTTATCTGGAATCCGTCCACATCGGCAACAGTACATATGATAATCTTATCCCATTTGAGATTATCCATATTGAATTCTGAAATGTTTTTATTACTCTTTGTACTTATTTCTACACCGCAGCCCATAACTTTAAGCAAATCGACGATTATATCTGATTTAAAAATTTTGTCGTAACTTGCCTTTAGACAATTCAGGATTTTTCCTCTTACGGGCATTATAGCCTGGAATTCCGAATCTCTTGCCATTTTACATGAACCGAGCGCTGAATCACCTTCCACTATATACAGTTCTCTTTTTGAAATGTCTTTTGTACGGCAATCAACAAATTTCGCAACCTTGTTTGTAACGTCTATTGTTCCGCTTAATTTCTTTGCTATGTTTACTCTGGATTTTTCTGCATGTTCACGGCTTCTTTTGTTTATGAGAACCTGATTTGCAATTTTCTCTGCTTCTATTTTGTTTTCAATAAAATAAAATTCCAGTTCTGAACGTAGAAATTCAGTCATCGCCTCTGCAATGAAAATGTTGTTGATTGATTTCTTTGTCTGGTTTTCGTAACTTGTGAAGGTTGAAAACGAGTTTGAAACAAGAATAAGACAATCCCTGACATCGTTGAAGTTGATTTTTGATTCGTTTTTTGTATATTTATTTGTCTGTTTCAGATATTTATCAATCGCATATACAAAGGCGTTTGTAACCGCTTTTTCCGGAGAACCGCCGTATTCAAGAAAACTTGAATTATGAAAATATTCCAGCAGTGTATTTTTGTTTGAAAAACAAAAAGCAACGGAAAGTCTGACTTTATATTCTTCTTTGTCCGCTCTTTCTCTGCCTTTTTTTTCGCATTCGTAATAAACAGGAAGAGTCAATGAAGTATCAGAAGCAACTTCTTTTACATAATCAAGAATACCTTCGTCATATATATATTCTTCTTCTTCAAATCGGTTAGGTGAAACTTCGTTTTTGAATTTAAAAAGCAGTCCTTTATTTACAATTGCCTGTTTTTTGAGTAAATCCCTGTAAAATTCAACCGGAATATCAATGTCGGTAAATACATCCAGGTCAGGCAACCATCTGATTTGTGATTTAGTATGTCGGTAAGTGCATTCTTCTTTTTTCAGTCCGCCGATATTGACACCTTTTTCAAAGTGAAGGTCGTATCTGTATCCGTCACGGTATACACATACATCCATAAAGTCGGATGCATACTGTGTAGCACAGGCACCAAGACCGTTTGTACCCAGACTGTATTCATAGTTTTCGCCTGAATTGGTTTTATATTTACCGCCGGCATACAGTTCATTAAATACAAGTTCCCAGTTGTATCTGTTTTCTTTTGCGTTGAAATCAAGAGGAATTCCTCGTCCCATATCGGTTACTTCGATAGATTTGTCGAGATATCTCTTTACTTCTATTACAGTGCCGTAGCCCTCTTTGGCTTCGTCAATAGAGTTGGAAAGTATTTCAAAAAAAGCGTGTTCGCAACCTTCCAGTCCGTCAGAACCAAAAATAACCGACGGTTTAAGTCTGACCCTGTCGGCACCTTTGAGCATAGATATACTTTCGTTTGTATATTCGTTTTTTTTGTTTGCCATTACTGCACCACAAGTCGGAGGCCAAGCGGTC
>JAZSJF010000188.1:0-1940 GCA_045534195.1 Clostridia bacterium
CGGATCAAGTCCGAGTTTCTGATAGAGAACTTCATCAGGATTTGCTATAATGTGAGCAAGTGTTATCTGTTTGCCCGGAACAAGTTCCTGAACTATTCTCATCCTGTCTTTTACAGAAAGAATATCTTCCATACATTAACCTCCTATCTTACATTTAAGTCCCGTTTTTTCTGCCGCAAGTCTGAGTCTTTCCATATGCTCTTTATCAGGTGTGGCAAGATCACCCATGGGATAATCTCTTCCAAGTCTCTGATATTTATCTCTTCCGAACTGGTGGTACGGAAGAAGATGAATTTCTTTCACTCCGGAAAGTCTTGCCGCAAATTCCGCAATAGCCGAAATCTCTTCTTCGGTATCATTGAATGTAGGTATCACAGGAACTCTTATTATCAGTTCTTTTGCTCTTTTTGAAATTTTCACTGCATTTTCCAGTACAAGACGGTTAGGTCTGCCGATGAATTCTCTGTGCTTATCTGAATTCATATGTTTAATATCCATAAGATACAAATCCAGATAAGGAAGAATTCTCTCAATCACTTCAAAACTTGCATTTGCCGTAGATTCTATGGCAGTGGTTATACCCATTTCCTTTGCAGTCTTTAAAAGTGCCAGTGTAAATTCCGGTTGAAGAAGACACTCACCGCCCGAAAGGGTAAGTCCTCCTCCTGAACGGTTATAGTAAGGTCTGTCCTTTGTGACAATATCCATTACTTCCTTTACGGTAACATCTTTTCCGTAAGTGATTTTTTTGCCGTCCTGAAATACTTCTTCTATTTCGTAATTTTGTGATTCGGGGTTACAACACCAACGGCATCTGAATCCGCACCCCTTCAAAAAGACTATTGTTCTTATTCCGGGGCCGTCATGTACCGAAAACCGCTGAATGTCAAAAATTCTTCCCGTTGTATTTAACTCACGGTCTGACATAATTGCCTCCTATTTGATTGTCATTTAGAAATTTGCCTGTTCTGTTCTGTTGATGATATCATCCTGAAGTGATTTTGAAAGTGTTGTGAAGAGTGCAGAGTAGCCTGCAACTCTTACTACAAGATTTTTATAATTCTCAGGATGCTTCTGTGCATCAAGAAGAGTTTCTCTGCTTACCACATTGAACTGCATATGCATACCTTTCTGATCAAAGTAACCGCGGATAAGCGCTGTGAAACTTTCAAGTCCGCTTCTGCCTTCAAGGGCTGATGGGTGGAACTTCATATTGAAGAGTGTTCCGTTTGATGCAATGAAGTGGTCAAGTTTCGAAACAGAGTTTGCAGATGCAGTAGGACCGTTTACATCCTTACCTGCACACGGTGATACTCCGTCTGCAACAGGAGTATAAGCAAATCTTCCGTCAGGTGTGGCACCTGTCTGAGCACCGAGAGGAACATTTGCCGATACCGGATAAAGTCCCGCCTGGTACTTGCCGCCTCTTGGGTTTGTATATGTTTCAAGAGGCTTTGTATATGTATAGGCAACCTCTCTTGCAAAAGCATCTACCTCAGGAATATCATTTCCGAATTTCGGAAGAGCATCTATCATAGCAAGAAGTTCTTCGTATTTTCCCGAATTGCCGCCTGTTTCATTTATAACATTCTGATATACATTCTTTACAAGTTCTTCCGTTACTTCCTGACCGTTTATTGCAAGTTGTTTCACAATCTCTCCGGTAAGAAGTTGAGCCTTGTTCTCATCTATACCTTTGCCGTAATTGTTTTCCAGTGCTTCCTTAAAGAAAGAAAGAGTAACCTTCTTTTCTTCAAACACAAGTTTCTTTATGGCAAAAAGTGCGTCCGCCATATTTGCAATACCAAATCCCTGAGGACCTGTGAAGTTATAAACTGCGCCGCCTTCCTGAACAGATTTACCTCTGCCGATACAATCCTCAACCATTGAAGAAAGGAAGGGAAGAGGTGCCTTTTTCATATGAGCAACGTCGATTGCGT
>JAZSJF010000140.1:0-2833 GCA_045534195.1 Clostridia bacterium
GAAGAACAAAAGATCGTTCATATCATTTGACTTTTCAAATTCTGTACGAACAGCTCTGTGGGATTTGCATTTAAGAGTTGCCATATTTTTGTTATCAGATGATTTGATGATAACTGTCTTTGTTGCATCTTCCCACTCTACCTTACATCCAAGTGCTTCTGAAATAAATCTTACGGGAACAAGTGTTCTTCCCTCTAAGATCTTTGCAGCAACATCAAGAGCTACTTCTGCATCATTTACCTTAGCTGAAGTGTTTCCTATCTGGGGTGTCACTTTTGTTTCGCCTTTTGTTCCTGTAACGGTCTTTGTAGCATCATCCCAAAGGATTTCTGCACCAAGTGCTTCAAATATGCCACGCATAGGAACTAAAGTTCTTCCGTTTTCGATGATTGGCATTACATCATAAGTCTGTGCATTGCCATCGATTGTTACTTTGATTTCATCTGCTGCAAAAACATTAAATGTAAACATTGATGCAAGCATACAGAGAACCAAAATAAATGATAATACCTTTTTCATTTCTACTTCTCCTTTTTAATTAGTAAATTCTATCATATATGATGTATAGTTCGGAACATTTGCACTCCACTTGAATTCATCACCTGCAAACTCTATTTCATACATATATTCCATATTGTGATTATCATCAAGAAGATACCATTTTGCTTTTGTAACACTATCTTTGCCAAAGCCCTTAAGATTCAATGTTACATTTTTTGTTTCTGTTTCTTCTGTATCATTATAATGAGTAAACATTATAGTTTTTCCTTCATCACCTGTAGCAGCACAAGCATGTAAATCCTTATCGGAGATACACTCTGCACTTTCGCCCAGTTTGTAGAGCTTATTAAACATAACAAAAGGATAAAAGCCCTTAAGTGCTTTGCCAGGTGTAAGTGGATCAAAAAGTCCGTTCCATCCATTGGTAGGTCTGGCATCATAATACATAAGCATATCGCATGAAGTTCTTTGTCCTTCGCACATTACTGCAAGGTTGAAGCTTGCACCTTTGTTGTTCCAGTGTGTATGTCTGCTGTATTCCAATCCTTCTCCTACCCATTCTAGGACATAATTCCACTCATCGAGGATACTTTCGGCATCGTTATATTCGTATTTATCAAGGAGTTCTCGTACCCATTCTGCTCTTCTGAAAACTTTCTCTATTTCATATGTATATATATGCCAGGAAAAGAAGTCTATCTTCACATTCCTCTTTTTCATTTCAGAAAGAAACATATCGGTCCACTCATAGCTTGAAGCTATTGCAGGGCCACCTATCTTAAGGTGAGGAAACTTCTCTTTAAGATGCTTTGCTGCCACTTCATAGAGATCATAGAATTCTTCTTTTGTACCACGCCATGTAGGGCTCTTTTCAGGATTTTCCCATCCAAGATCAGGTTCATTCCAGATTTCCCAGTATTCCATATCCATATGAAACCCATCTGCCCAACCCTCTGTATAATGACGGATAATATGTTCACAGATCTGTGCCCATTTCTTGTTGTCTTTGGGTGGGAATATATTATATTTCTTTATCTCGTGCTCAATTCTTGCACCAAGTCTGTAAAAAACCTTTGCACCTGCAGCTTCGCAGCATCTCATATAATCATCGGTACATACGAAATCATATGATGCCGGATCCTCAACATCTGCATCAAAATTGCTAAAGATACGAGCCACATCTACAGTGTGTTCAAGTCCATACCTAGGAAAAAACGAAGCATCGTGTGTTCTTACATAAGGAAATCCGGCTTCTACAAATCTTTCTAAATTTGAATTATACACAGTTACTGTGTTCTTTTCAATATCGGAGAAGTGCACCGACGGACCATTGTTTACAGCATGCATAGGCTTGATTTTACCTGTTAATTTACTGAAATCTACGGTTATATTGGACATAAAAACATCCTCCTCTGGATTTGTTTATGTTTTCAGTATATTATAAAAGTATTGTATTTTCTATCTGTTTTGTGTATAATAATAGAAAAAAAGTAAGATTTGAGGGTGGTATCATGCATCATCAGGAAATAAATTCCAATTCAGGACATTTCAGCGGTACATATTTTGAAAACACAGATTTTGATTTTCACTTCCATAATTCATATGAGCTTATATATGTGACGGAGGGTGCATTGATAATAGAAATAGGCGGTTTATCAATAACTGTCAATAAAGATGAATTTTTTTTGATATCGCCATGTGTCGCACATTCTCTTAAAGCGGTCGATAAATACAAGTGTTTTATCAATATTTTTCCAAAGGACTATATAAATGTATTTTTTTCTGAAAACATGGAAAAATTGTACTTCCATTTTACCCCCGATGCCGATACACTTGAAATGTACTTACAGGAAATGTATAATAAGAATTCCAAGCAGATAAAAAAATATCTGGCTATCTCCTGTCTTTATTCTATCTGTCAATCTGCACTTATGGGTAAGCCGCCTTTGCAGAGTATGACAAAGGATTCGAACTTCTTATTTAATGTAAATAAAATAATTTCCGAAAAATTTAAAACAGATATAAAAAGAAAAGATATTGCAGATATGCTTCATTATGATGAGCATTATTTCAGCAATATGTTTTCAAAAAATTTCAATATGAATTTCAGGGAATATCTGAATATCATCCGTATAAGTTATGCAAAAAATCTACTGTGGCACAGCAATATGAATATAACAGAAATCGCTCTGGAGTCAGGGTTTAAAAGTATAAGAAATTTCAATAGCGTGTTTAAAGCACAGACAGGTATGATCCCTACCAAATATAAAAAGGAAAAAACACACGAAACCATCTTTGCTGCATATGAATAAATTCTATATATAAAAACAAA